>WAML01000184.1 GCA_015522345.1 Desulfurococcales archaeon | reverse complement strand
CACTACTACTATTGTTGAAACAAGATATCCTATAGAGTATATTGTCGCAATGTTTATAGTAGGCTTAATAATAGGTTCGTTAATTCCATTGTTTATTAAGAAGAAATAAAGATTTAAACAATATTTTTTAAATCTTTATCATGTATAACTGTGTATGTCTAAAATAGATGTTGTAGGGGATTGTTTTTCTTGGCCAGAGTAAAGCTGGTCAATGTTACTAAGAAGTTTAAGAATGTTGTAGCAGTAGATCATGTTAGCTTTGAGATTAGAGATGGAGAATTCTTTGCTCTACTAGGGCCTAGTGGCAGCGGTAAAACAACTACTTTAAGATTGATCGCTGGACTAGAGATTCCTGATGAAGGAGAGATATATATTGATGATAGGCTCGTAAACTATATTCATCCAAAGGAACGTAATGTCGCTATGGTTTTCCAAAATTATGCCCTCTATCCCCACATGACTGTTTACGACAATATTGCTTTTCCTCTAGTAATTAGACGTAGGGAACTCGGATTAAGTAAAGAGGATGTTAGGAAGAGAGTTGTTGAAATAGCTAAGCTCCTCGGTATAGAGAATTTATTGAATAGATACCCTAGCCAACTTAGTGGTGGCCAGCAGCAACGCGTAGCTCTTGCTAGAGCATTAGTGAGGAGGCCTAAGGTATGGCTTCTTGACGAGCCCTTGAGTAACCTCGATGCTAAACTTCGTCTGCAAATGAGGGTTGAGCTTAAGAAGCTTCAGAAAGAACTTGGTGTAACAACAGTATATGTTACACACGATCAAGTCGAGGCCATGAGCATGGCTGATCGTATAGCAGTTATGAATGAAGGCAAGATAATGCAGATTGGTTCTCCAGAAGAACTCTACTTTAAGCCAAGAAACATTTTTGTTGCTACATTCATTGGAGCACCAGCTATGAATCTAATACCCTGCAGTATATCTGAAGCAAAGGACAAGTACATACTAGAATGCCCCGGTATTAAGAAGGAATTGGAGCCGGATATAGCTAAGTATGTTGTAGAGAAAGGCTATGGTCCAACACTACTCCTAGGGATTAGGCCGGAGTTTATAAGAGTTCGTAGAGAAGGAGGAGAAGGTTTTGTTAAAGCTAAAGTAGTTGTTGAAGAACCTCTTGGCTCTGAAGTAGTTGTTACACTAGATCTAGAGGGTGAATTAATTAAAGCAAAGGCTCCTCCTGGATCAAGATTTGGTATGGGAGAAGTAGTCTACTTGGATATAGACTGGAGTAAGATACTATTATTTGATAAAAAAACGGGTAAAGCTATTGTTTAGAAAACACAATGAATCCATAGGGTTCAAAAACTATTTTGTCTCCATAAACCCTCGTTTTCTCTTTCAGCAAAACCTTATAATTCTTGTACTCATATAGTATCTTTATTTGATCTAAGCCTATATTAAATAAGCCTACTACTTCTTCTTCACCAAAGAATCTCTTGATACTAAGTACTTTATCTGCTACAATAGCTAGTTTAGTAAACCCGTACCTCAATACTCTATATTTCTTCCTTAGACTAATTAACTCCTTAATATAAGTTAGTAATGTCTTGTCCCAGAATTCTTCATTCCATATCATCGGTTTTCTACACTCCGGATCATCTCCTCCTTCTAAACCTATTTCGTCTCCATAGTATATTGCTGGTGAACCATATATGATGAAGAGTATTGTATACAATAGTTTTAATACATCACCGACTTTCTCGCTTGAATAGTTTTTGACTACAGTCTTTATTCTAGCTGTATCGTGGCTACTCAATAGAGTGTATAGTGAGTTAGCTATGTATATAGGTAATCTATAGTATAATTGATAGATTTCTTCAATGAATTTCTCTAGCTCTATCTCTTTAGTTAGAACTAGCTTTACAATATTGTTTCTAAAATAGTAATTCATTGCTGTATCAGCTATTTCTCCCAGTCTATAGTATTGTAGTCCATGGATGATCTCTAGCATGTATAGTTTGTTATGTTTTCTCGAGAAACTATATAGTTCTTTATTAAATTGATCGGGTACTCCTAGACCTACATCAACCCTAAATCCATCTACTTCTAAAACAAACCAGTATTTCATAATATTTTTAAAGAAATTAATTACTTCAGCGTTGTAGTGGTTGTACTTAGGCATTTGCCATAGCCCAAAATATGATTCGTAGAATGGCTCTTGCCCTACTAGTTCACTAGGTATTTCCCTACATTCATTTTTTAGATACTTATTTATTCCTTTGTAGACTCTTTCATCTAGTGAACTAATATTGTCTACTAGGAACAAATACCATCTCCAATAACTTGATCTAGTGCCTTTTTTGATGGCTGTTCTAAATTCTTTTGAGCAAGGAGATGAATGGTGTACAACTAAGTCTAGTATAATCTTTATTTCTCTCTCATGAGCTTTTCTAACTAATTCTATAAACTCGTTAGTATTGCCTAGGACTCTATCTATAGTCTTATGGTCGATTACATCGTATCTATGGTATGATGAAGCTCGATATATTGGCGTTAGGTATAGTGCTTCTACGCCAAGTTCTTCTATATAGTCTAGTCTATTGAGTATACCTCTTAGATCGCCTCCTAAGACCTTTCTTTCTCTTGTACTCATGTATTCTTCTACTGTAAATTCTTTACTCGATCTACTGAAGCTGTCTGGAAATATCTGGTAGTATATAGTGCCTATAAACCACTGTGGCTCCTCTATACCAGGTATGTTGTTTTTAATTATCGGTGTTTTGTCTCCTAGACCATTTTTTCCGAAATAGTATTGCCTATTTCTTGTGTATAGTATGAAGTAGTAGTTTAGACTGGTATATTCTTTATCTAGAATGAATTGGTAGTAGTCTATGTAGTTGTTAGAGAATAGTTTTCCACTACATAGTATTTCCTCTTGGCCATCTACTATTGTTGCTAGACATACTTTCTCAAGTACTTCACGTGGTACATATATCCTTACTATAGTGTACCCCATGTACTTGTGTATAAACGCTGGATCGTCTTCATTGTGTATTATGAGGTCTGGTCTAAGTGTTTTTTCTCTAACTGCTTCACTGTACTCACTCAATCCTATTATTGATAGTGATGCTGTGAATTCGTATTGTTTGTCTGGAAATAGCCTCACTACTACTTTATATGGGTTTTCTGAGTCTAGGAGAGGCTTTCTAGAGTCTACTATGTAATAGTATGGATATATTCCCTCATATAATTTGATCACTGTTTTTGCTCTATCCTTCTCTTTTGTAAGCTTTATTCTACCTGGGAAATATGATGTGTATGGTGATGCAAGGTATACATGCCTAGCTTTCTCAGGCCATGGAATACTATACTCTACAATGTATCTTCCATACCTGTTCTTCCCTAGTTTCTCTCGTCCAATTATTTTGTACATTTTTAATCAATTCTATGGTACAATGTGTTTTCATAATAAAGTTTTTTACGTAGATAGTAAGGGATTAAAGAATGTGGGTGTCTATCCTATGAAGTATTACAGTGGATTATCTAAAGTTCTAGCCGTAGTTATTGCTATAATCATTATAGTAGCTATAATCGGTATATATTTCTTCACGAGGCCAGGAGTTCCAGTAGAAACAGCTACACCAACAACATCACCTACAACATCTCCTCCAAAAACTACGTCAAGTCCTTCACCAACTCCATCGCCTACACTAACTACTTCAACAACAAGCCCAAGTCCATCTCCTACGCTTTCGCCCTCTCCATCACCTTCTCCATCTCCTTCGCCAACTCCTTCTCCTACACAAGAGGAATACAAGATCAAGATTGGATCCAGTGAGATCAGGGTTTCTAAGGAGTTTTATGAATTTGTTGAAAAAGTGAAGAAGGGAGAGCTTAAGGTTACTATAAACTTCTGGACATCTATGATGCCCTTTGAGTCAAAGATTGTTGGTAAAGCTGTTGAAGAGTTCATGAAGGAGTATCCTGGTGTTAATGTTAACTATCAGAATGTACAGAATTTGAAGGAAGCTGTTAAAGCTGGTGTTATAGCCGGCGATCTAGAGAATACTGCTCATGTATTCACGTGGGCTCATGACTGGACTGGAGAATTGGCTGATGGAGGATTTATTGTTGCACTAGACCAGTACTTACCTCCAGAGACTCTAGAGGATCTTCGTGGAGAGTATTTGGCTGTAGCTTATTCTGCTGGTGTATATAAGCTGCGTTTGTATGGTTTGCCGTGGGCTGCTGAAGCTATTGCTCTTGTATGTAATCTTGATATGGTTGATAAAGTTCCTGAGACTTTCGATGAAATGAAGCAGATTATGGAGAAATACTATGATCCTGATAAGGGTACTTATGGTATAGCGTATCAGATCGATCCATACCATATATATCCGTTTGTAACTGCTTTTGGAGGCTACTACTATGACGAAGAAACAGATAGTGTTGGAGTTAATAGTACTGGCACCGTCGAAGGCATTAGGTTCTTTGTAGAGAATGTGCTTAAGTACATGTATACAGAAGATGTAGGTCATGAAGCTCAGTTAAAGCTGTTTACTGATGGTAAAACACCCTTTATTGTCACTGGTCCATGGAATATACCTAGGATTAGAGAAGCTGTATCCAATATAGCTGTTGTACCGTTGCCTAAGATAGGGGATAGAGTTCCTAAGCCATTCTCTGGTATAAAGTTGCTCTGGATTACTAAACTTGTTGAACAAGACAGGGATAGGCTGTATGCTTCAATACTATTCTCTCTATGGTTTACACTAAACGATGATACTCTCAAAATGTTTGTTGATGAAGCAGGCTTTATACCTGTTAAAGTAAGTGTACTAGGATATGTACAAGAGAATGCCGATAAATACCCTGTAGTCCTTGGTTTTGCACAATCTGTAGCAAATAGTGTGCCGATGCCTAAGTCCGTTAAAATGGCTTCTGTATGGGGTCCTGTTGCAGAAGCTATTAGCGCTGTTATAACTAAGTATAATGAAGAAGGTGTTGAAGCTGCTCTGGAGTCTATAAAGCCTTTGCTCGATGAAGCACAGGCTAGGATTCTAGAGTCCTTTAAGAGTTAATGTATTTGTTTAAATAACAATGGTTTTTTAACATCTATTTAATAAATATTGTTTGTGTACTCTGCCTCTAGAGACTAGTGTATCGGTGATGTATTTGCCTAAGGATAGTAAGAAGCTTGTACTTTATCCTACTAGAGTTGCTCTATTACTTGTAATTACTAGTATTGTACTATACCTGTTCTTCACTATATGGCCTATAACTTACTCTATCTATATTGCTTTTACCGACGCTAATGCAGTTAATATTGCTAGTGAACCTAGGCTTAAAGAACTCTATTCTATTAGGGAGTCTATTGAGAATTATTTGATGGAGCATAGAGATTACGTTCTTGGAAAAGCAGATGAGCTCGAAGATTATTTAGAGAATATTATTTCTAGTCT
>WAML01000183.1 GCA_015522345.1 Desulfurococcales archaeon | reverse complement strand
GAGAAAACATCTTGTAAAGGATATCCAGAAGAGCTAGACTATCTTTACCTCCTGATACAGCTACTAATATCCTACTATTTCTATCGAATAAATTATATTTATCAACTAACTTCTTCACCTTCCTAACAATATAGTCACTGTAATGTTCTCTACATAGGTTTAGTCTAGCATATCTTATTCGTGCAATAGCTTTTCTTCCACAAATACTACACTTCATTGACTAAACCTCTTTAAACATTCTTACTTATAGACAACACCTTACTCTGTAATGCATACACTCTAAAACACAGTTATATATACATAATTAATCCGCTTAAAGCTAGTTATAATATACCTCTAATATATTAAAGTTAAACTAGGTTTGGTGGATAACACGATCTTATCCAATAATAAGGGTTGACTATGTCAGTAGAAGAACTAAAGAGGTACTATATAAAGAATTACGAAGAACTACTGAATTATATAAGTAAAAGACTAGAGAATATAAGAATACCTAGAACAAGAAGGTATAGAAGTAAACTATACAGATTAAAAACTATTTATGCAAAAAAGATCGAAACTACATACAATATACTGTATAGTGAATTAACAAAGTTGGTAAAAGCACTTGAAGTACTCCAGAGACAAAATGTGTTTTACAAAGAATTATTTAAGATGAATACAGACCATTACCCTGAAGACCTCTTAAGGTATTATAGGGTTAGAATAAAGATTCTAAAGAAAATATACAACCAGTATATTGTTTCAATAAAGTCTTCAACTAATGAATATGAAGCAAAGATCTTGTATAGATCAGCTATTGGGAGAATGTTATCCATTATAAAGAGAAGAAAAAGACTTTTAGAAAGAATTAAGGAGAGTCTAAAAGAATTATCTAAAATGCCTGTAATTAGAGATGATGAAATTAAAGTTATAGTAGCAGGTATGCCTCAAGTAGGTAAATCTACTCTAGTTTCGAAACTTTCTACAGCAAAACCAGAAATAGCCTCATATCCTTTTACTACAAAAAATATCATAGTAGGTCATATGATGAAAGAACCAGGTATTAGAATAGCATTTATAGATACCCCTGGAATCCTTGATAGACCTATTAGCGAAAGAAACCCTATCGAACTCAGAGCTATATATGCTATTAAGTATTTAGCTGATTACACTATATACTTGATAGATGTATCACCGAGTGCTTACTATACCCTAGATGAACAATTAAATGTGTTAAACGATGTTATGAAAATTGTGGGAACAAATATACTTGTCTGCATCAATAAGATAGATATAACACCTAAGGAGTCTATTGAAAAAATTAAACAAGTTATTGGAGATAAGTACAAACTTGAAGTAATACCTATATCGGCTAAAGAAGGTTATGGAGTAGACGAGTTATTGAATAAAATAATTAGTGTGGTCAAGAATAGGAGTAAAGAGAGCAACTAAGTTTATGATATTTATAATCCTATACCTTTTACTTCTACTGTACTAGGTTTGTTTAATCCACCTATAATTCTGAAATCTATTTCTTCAAGGAATTTCTTAGTAACTTCTATAGCTGTTAAAGTATGTAGAGTCATATATGTAATTCCTATACGTGAAGATCCTTTAGCTAACGATATATATGGTATTAGCATATCACCCATATGTCTATCAAATGCTTTCTCCTTCATTAACTCATCAATAAGTTTGTCTGCTGCTTCTACACCAACTTTTTCAGCTGGCTTACCCCGTTCACCTAGTGCATCAGAACCAATTATACTATGGGACGTATATGCCCACAATACTATACCGCTTCCAGGCCCCAAATGAGGATCTCTCCCAGGCTCATAATATTCTAATTCAATACGAGGCTTTATACCAAGTGCTTCTTCTATTTTCTTACTAGCAGCCCTAGCTTGTCTAATAGCTACGTGACTAGGGAGTTTTACACAATGACTTCTTCCTTCAATTCCTTTTATTTCTCCCCTTTCTACAATGTTTATTGATGATAATGATCTACTAAGTTTCTTCACTCTTAATACTACATGGCCGCCGCCACGGGGATAATGGCCTCTCCTCTTTACCTCTATACTTGCTCTAACTCCAAAACTTTCTAAATTCTTTAGAAAAACAAACCTCATATAATCTATTGGCGGACTCCAGTTTACATCAGTGCCTCCTATAATTTCTACTGTACTATCATTATCAGCGTATAATAGAGCAGGCAATATAGCTTGGATAACTAGTGTAACACTACCAGCAGTTCCTATATTGAACTTATAATAACCTCCTCTTCTTGTACGAGGCTCAAACCATATTTCGCTACTACCTACAGAAGCCCCTTTTACTATAGCATTAGTTATTTCAGCTAATGCTTTTACTCCAGTCAAATGTTGTGGTCTTAAACCAGGTTTACTCCTTTTAGCTCTAATCTTATATATATGGACAGGTTTTAGGAGAACAGCTGATAGAGCAAGACTATACCTAAGTATTTGCCCTCCACCTTCACCCATACTACCATCTATCTCTATGTATTTACCCATATGTTGCCCACCCAATACAATTTATTTACCCATAACATACTTTCTTTACACGAGAAACTCCATTTATTCTGATAATATACTCAGCAACACTCCTAGGAACTCTGTTTATCCATTCATCACTATACGTCATTAAATGTCTAATCCTGGTTCCATTATATATCTCCGGTTTATAGAGAGTTAGCTCTATAACATTATATCCTAGCCAACGATAAATACCAGCTACATGCGGATTTCCTGTAGCTACAGCATCTACTCTAGGAATCATACCGAGCACATAAGTTGTCCAAGCTAAAGGCTTATTTATATCAGGCACTGGTACAAGCCAGTACTTATTCCTGTTAATACCTTCCTCCCTCAATGCAAGATCTATCATCTCTAGACGCTCTCCTGCAGTAAAAGGATTTTGGCAAGTAAAAGCTTCTTGAGCACTACCTATAACAATAACTATTTCATCAAATTTCTTTAAGAGATCCTCTACAACTCTTAAATGACCCATATGGAAAGGCTGGAATCTACCAGGATATAATACTCTTTTTACTCTACTCAATCCAGACACACCTTAACTTCTTCACCTACATGGGCTCTCAACTTCTCTGCAGCAGATCCCTGGTTTACACCTATCTCTAAATAGCCCCAGCTATTAATGTACGATATAAAATTACCTTTCTCTACATATCCAAAGCTTTTTTCATATAAACACTTAAACTCGTTACCTCCTACAAACACTTTAATGAACTTACCATAATCTATGCCTATTTCCCTAACATAGCGAGACTCTATATTCGTCATTAAATTACCAAATCCATCAATGTATACAATATAGCCTTTTACACAAGAATCAAGTATTTCAATACCTACTGTACTAGGCTTTATCAACTCTCCTTCATAAGGCGTACCTAGTTTTTCCGGAGGTATCCCTAGAGATAAATAAGCGGCAACAGGAGAAAATAGGTCTCTACCGTGGAAAGTATATGATTTATTCTTTAGACTATAAGGGCTATCACTTATGTCATAGACTTCTATAATTCCATCATCTACAATGGCTTTATATAAACATCCGTTATCCGGCCCTATAAAGAAGTAATTCCTAGTTTTAACGAGAATAGCTTTTCTACTAGTACCTACTCCTGGATCTACAACACAGACATGAATTGTTCCTTTAGGAAAGTATTTGTAGGAAACCAACAATATTGTTGACGCTACATCAATATTGAACTTAGGTACATCATGAGTAATATCAACTACTATAGCATAGGGATTTATAGAGTATATAACTCCCTTCATAACTCCAACATAAGGATCTTTTAGCCCAAAATCCGTTAGCAACGATATAACTCTCTGTAGCCTATACAATTGTATCCCCTAGTAATACATACATAAGTACATTATTTGTCTTTTCTACTCTTACCTACGTGCAGATAAGTTTAGAGAATCCAGTATCATTGGAGTGTATACTCGTGTATTAGCTTGGTAGCCTAGTTTATTATTTCTAACAAGTCTTTTAACTAAGAGCGATAGAGTTGCAATAGCAGTTGGTTCTCCATGATTCAATATAATGTTTCGAGGCTTTGGAGATATATTCCGTACATACCTTAGTAACTCATCTTGGTCACTATGTCCACTAAACCCTTCAATACTATACACGTCCATGTTTATTTTAATAACTTCAATCTTGTTATCGCTAGTTATCACCTGTAGTTCTCTTAAGCCATCCTTTATTTTTCTGCCAAGAGTACCTTCAGCTTGATAGCCTACGAAAACTAGTGTGTTTCTAGGATCGCTAGCCATGAGCTTAAGATACTCTACAGCCGGCCCCCCGGTAAGCATACCTGATGTAGCAATTATGAGAGAAGGCCTATCCTCTATAATATCGGGTCGTGCTACACGACCCTCTATAATATTGAAGTAGTCAGCTGTAAATGGGTTTTCTCCACGATATATACGTTCTCTAAGTTCTCTATTCAAGTACTCAGGATACTCTGTATGTACAGCAGTTACTTCATTAACTAAACCCTCTATATAGACATTTATAGGAGGAATAAGTTTTTTCTCAATAGCACCATTTATTACTAACATTATTTCTTGGCCACGACCTACAGCAAATACTGGTATAAGTACATTACCTCCCTTCTCTATAGTCTTCTTAATAACTGTTACCAGTGCTTCTTCAGCTTCTCGTCTACTCTGCTGCTTTGTAGCACCATAGGTTGACTCCATAATCAAAGTCTCTACACGAGGGAATTTATCATTGGCTCTCTCAAGCAATCGTGTATTAGAGTATTTGAAGTCTCCAGTATAGACTATATTATGTAGTCCAGCGCCAACATGTATATGGACTATGGCAGAGCCCAGTATATGGCCTGCATTATAGAAGGTTATTTTAACATCTGGAGCAACATCAGTTACTTCATTATACTCTAAAGGTATTGTATGTAGTATCAGTGTTAAAAGGTCTTTTTCTGTATAAGGAGGAGATCTGCCTTCACGTTGAGTAACCTCTATATAGTCTCTAAGCATTAAAGCCATTAATTCTCTAGTAGGCTTTGTAACATACACAGGACCTCTATACCCGTATTTATAGAGAAGCGGTACAAGGCCACAGTGATCTAGATGTGCATGTGTTATAACAACTGCATCTAGTTCTTCTATCTTTAGAGAATCTATATCAATGTATGGATACATGTGTTCATAATCTGGGGCTCCAACATTTACTCCTAAGTCTAATAATATCCTGCTCTCCCTAGTCTCTAAAAGAATTGCCGATCTACCAACTTCCATGAATCCCCCTAGCGCCGTTATTCTTACATAATTTGTCTTAAAAATAACATCTCTATGTATACGTTCTCCAATATGCCTTAAGAAGTTCAATCGATAATCGCTTTCACTAAGCATGTAGTTTATTACAATATTCAATGTCTTTGACTCAAGAGGACTGGCTCTAACAACTACTGGTCTCCAGCCAGTTTCAGCCATTATTAAATGTCTTAGCTTAGCACCCTTGCCTATGACTAAACCTGGTTTTTCAGCTTTAATCCATACTTCTCCTAGGGTGTCGTCGAAGATCATGCTTTTTGGATCGATACCTGCATCCTTCGGAACTAGCTCAAGTATTTTATCCTTTGCCTCTTCTGGATGCAGTCTTGCAGAAGGATCTATTCTCACTACAACTCTCTTCTTAACTTTCTTAGCGATAGATTTCACTAGATCCAGTTTATCAGCTATAGCCTTCCTATTCCTAACATAAATAGCTATTTCAGGTCCTTCAAATTCTATCCTAGTTAGCTGTACTTCTGGAGGCATTTCAGCAACTATTGTTTTTAGCACATATTCTCTAGATCGATCCATAGTAATTTTTCTCAATACACAAAAACACCTCTACAATATGTGCCTCCAATGTACTGACTGTATTCAGAGATAAATACTATGATTTACTAGGACAAAATTCTTTCACGTATATGGGGTTTAGATAAATACCTTATAAAACTTTTATTATCATAGTCTATTATCTTACCTAGATACTATATATT
>WAML01000182.1 GCA_015522345.1 Desulfurococcales archaeon | reverse complement strand
ACATTATATAGTTCGACAAACAGTATATGGAGATCATTGTTTTTTCCATAGATCACCGAAATCCCTAAAATAAGTATTGTGTAAGCTAATGTTATTATCAATAATATAGAGTTGTTGTGAGAGACAGTAATGTTTATTGAGAAGAGTAATAGGTATATGAATAAATAATATAGATTTAATCCACGCAGTCTCTTCTTAACCCAGTTATAGTATATGGGGTAAATAATGGCGAATATAAAGAGTATGCATGGAGTAATTTCTATTAAAGTATATTTATTCACGCTAGATATATCGTACATAGCGTAGCACCGTAGTTGATTAGGTGAATAAGTGTGGGGATAAGCTATACATTAACAAGTATTTATGAAGAAATATACAAAATTAAAAAGGTAATGGGTAGACAGATAATTGATTCAAGAGGTAATCCTACGGTAGAAGCTATTGTTGTAACAGAAGGCGGCGGTGTAGGAGTCGCTGCTGCTCCTTCTGGAGCATCTACAGGAGTGCACGAAGCTGTAGAATTGAGGGATAGAGGAAAAGAATTTCATGGGAAAGGAGTTAGTAAAGCTGTCTATAACATAAATAATATTATTGCACCAGCTTTAAAAGGACTTGATTCTCGTAGGCAGAGAGAAATAGATATGAAAATGATTTCATTAGATGGTACTCCTAATAAGAGTAGACTTGGTGGAAACGCTATTGTTGCAACAAGTCTAGCTGTAGCGAAAGCAGCTGCATCTACAATGGATCTTCCATTATACAAGTACCTTGGAGGATATAGGGCTCATACACTACCAGTTCCACTCCTCAATATAATAAATGGCGGAGTCCACGCTGGCAACGAACTTGATTTCCAAGAATTTATGATAGTTCCTGCAGGATTTGATAGTTTTTCAGAAGCTTTGAGAGCCGCTATAGAGACTTATCATGAGCTCAAGAAATTACTTAAGGAGAAATACGGTGGATTAGCTATAAATGTTGGTGATGAAGGAGGTTTTGCTCCTCCTATGAAGAGTGCTAGAGAAGCTCTAGATATGCTTGTGAAAGCAATTGAAAAAGCTGGGTATAGGGCTGGGCCAGAAATAGGCTTAGCTCTAGATATTGCCTCGAGCCAACTATATAATGCTGAGAAGAAAGTGTATATAGTTGAAGGAAAGGAATACACTCCTGGAGAACTCTTAGACCTCTATAAATCTCTTGTAGATGAATACCCAATAGTTAGTATTGAAGACCCATTCTATGAAGAAGATTTCTCTATGTTTAAAGAAGCACGTGACAAACTTGGTAATAAAATATTAATTGTAGGAGACGACCTCTTTACAACTAATCCAGATCGTTTGAAGAAAGGTATTGAGTTAGGAGCAGCTAATGCAGTACTAGTGAAGGTTAATCAAGTAGGTACGTTGACTGAGACAATGGAAGTAGTGGAAATAGCTCATAGAAATGGCTATAGAGCTATAATAAGTCATAGAAGTGGTGAAACAGAAGATACTACAATAGCTGACTTAGCAGTAGGTCTTGAAACAGGATTGATAAAAACTGGAGCTCCAGCTCGTGGAGAAAGAACAGCTAAGTACAATAGATTATTGGCTATAGAGTTAGAACTGGAAGAACCCTATTACCCAGGATATACAGTATTCCCAAGAATCCCTAGATAACTCTATAATAAACAATCATATTATTATTTTTATTAAGATTTTTCAAAAGATTTCTTAGATTATGTACTTCAAGGTATTTACGGCAGTATTATTCCAGCTATTATTAGTACTACAGCAAATACTAGCATAAACTTGAGGAACTGTCCTAGAGTCATTTTTGGCAATTGCTTTATAACATTCACTATGAACCATAGTGCAAATCCTATTCCAAGCATTAATAATATTATCAAACCTGCTAAGACAAGTGCTGTTCCAATTCCTTTAGCTCCACTTAATATCGAGCCTATGGTATTTATAGCGTTAATTAATGATTCTAAACCCATTATTACCACCACCTAATTCATGCTCTAGTATAGTGGTTTAGTAGAGTAGAGTAGATAAAACCCAGGACATAATATTACTTACTCGGTAGATGATGATGGTTAAAAGCGTGGTAGCCCCTTAGTGGGTGATGCCATACACCAGGCTGCTGATACTAGTTCTCTACTAGAATATAATGTTTTTGAATAACACACATCAAGAGGTCTCTGGTTTAAAAACTTTTCTTTAACAATGCTAGTTCTAGAGTATGTCTATGTGAGGGGTCTCCGGGATGGAGGTTTATGTAGAAAAAGTTGAGAAATATCTGGGTCAACCTGTCAAGGATCCCTACGGAAGGGTTGTTGGACACTTAATAAGCTTCTATAGTGATAGTGATGGTGTTGTCACTGACTTAGAGATAAGTTTTGGGGAAGTAACTTTTAGACAAGTGCCTATAGAGAGATTTAAGTTCACTAGCGAAGGAGTAGTACTTATTCCTGAGTGGAGGCATGAGGCAGAGAAAGTAGCGAGGAGGCTTGAGAGATTAAAGAAGAGACTTCATGCAATAGAGGAACTATATGCTAAGAAAGAAATACCACGCCACGCCTATGAAGCTTTTAAGAAGAAATTAGAGGATTCTCTATCAAAAGCTAAAAACGATGCTAAGAGGGTTAAAGAATCACTTAAGAAGAAAGTCCATGAACTAGAAGACACTATAATGGAGTTAGAGAAAGCATTTACATCAATAAAGATGAGCTACATAGCTGGTGAAATAAGTGAGAAAACATATAAGGCTGCAGCAGACCAGTTAAGGAGACACCTAGAGTATGCTGATAGAGAAAAAGAAGATGTAAAGAAATACATTGATAGAATAGATAAACTCGAGAAACAACCAGTACACGTACCATCTATAACTAGTGAGGCTACAGAGGAAATACCTCAGTCCCAGCCGCTTCCAGTAGTAGTTATTGAAGGAAGCTAAGGATTGTTTTTATAGCCATACCTTGATTTTAAACTAAGTATTTTATTCATGCTTTGGGGTGAATGATGTGAGTGTAATAGGTAGTCCATACAAGAGTGGATCTATGGGGAACCCTCTGGGTTGGCTAATACGTGTACTAGGATTTAGGCGGGACAATAGAACTCCTGCATTAATGAAGACTCTACACTTACTTGATAGAATGATTAAAGACTTAGATGCTACTTATAATCGTATGGAGAAGAGATACGAAGACCTTTCTAGAAAAGCTAAAGATGCTGCTTTAAGAGGCGATAGAGATAACCACAATATATTCCTTAATGAAATGAATGAAATAAGTAAGTTCCTTGCTCTAGTATTCCATGCAAAGAAGTCTTTAATGCAGATAAAGATTAGACTTGAGACAATGGTTGAAATGGGTGATACATTCGACTTACTACCTGAGATACTTGCTGAAATAAGCAATCTAAAGCCTCTACTGGCTAGAGTGACTCCAGATATACTAGATAAAATGGCTGAACTAGAAAAGAGTGTTGCAAGTATATTATCTGAAACATCTATTCCAAACCTCTATGGCACTATAAAGCCTAAGAAGACTGAGACTGCTACTAAAGTAATAAATTTAGAAGAACTCCTACCACCCAAGAAACCCATTGAAACTAGAGTAGCTCTATCTACGGGATATAGAGCTGGAAGTAGTGTGAGTAAGAATGTTGTAAAGAAGTGGCTTTTAGAAGAAATTATGATCACAAATGGATTCTTGGACATTGAAGCGTTTGTGAGGAAATACAATGTATCGAAAGAAATGGTATTAGAGGCTTTAAGTGAATTAAGTAGAGAAGGGAGAATAATACTAAAGAGATGAATCCTATGTAATTTTATCAATGTTTTATTGAATAACAGTAGATTAACATTAATGATTTCTTGACTTAGTATACTCACTACCTACGCAGATGATAGAATCCATGAAGTATAGAGAGCAGGTGTAGATCTATGTATGACCCACTTGAAGAAAAAGCAAGATACTATGCTAAAAAAGCTGTATTAGCCGATAAAAATGGTGTCTATGATGAGGCGATAAAGTATTACAAGGAAGCTATTAAGTTGTTTACAATGTTGGTTAAACTTAGGCAAGAATCTCCTTATACGAGAATATACATGGATTTAATTAAAGAGTATAGTGAAAGAGTAAAAGTTCTCGAGAGCCAAGCAGAGAAAGTTTCGGCAGGACGTAGAACACACGGCTCTGATGAATTTGATCTTAAAATTTATAAAGTAGGTGATCCACGTAGACCAAAAACTACATTTAATGATGTAGTTGGACTCGATGATGTAAAGATAGCATTATTAAAATCTGTTGTTTATCCAATTAGAAGGCCTGAATTCTTTCCCCTGGGTTGGCCCAGGGGTATATTATTATATGGTCCTCCTGGTTGTGGTAAAACCTATATTGCTGGAGCTTTAGCCAATGAAGCAGGAGCTGTTTTGATAAAAGTTAGTCCAGCTGATATTATGTCTAAATGGCTTGGAGAAGCTGAAAAGAATGTTGCAAAATTGTTTAATATAGCTAGGAATATGGCTACTAAAGGAATCCCAGTAATAATATTTATTGATGAAGTTGATGGTCTCTTACGTGTTTATAGCGATGAAATAGGTGGCGAAGCGAGAGTAAAGAATCAGTTCTTGATGGAAATGGAGGGTTTAGAAGATAGTACACTTAAAATACCATTATTCGTTATAGGTACTACTAACAAACCCTGGATTCTTGAACAAGGATTTATTAGAAGATTTCAAAAGAGGATCTATGTACCTCCACCTAATAGAGAGACTAGGAAAATGTTGTTCAAATACTACATTGATCGAGCAGTTAAAGGAGTATTTAGATTAGCCGCTGACGTCGATATAGATATTTTAGCCGATCTCACAGAAGGCTATTCGAGCTCTGATATAAAGAATATAGTTATGGAGACTATAAACGATATAGTTGCAGAACACTTTGAGAGAACAGGAGGGACGGGAGAAGGGACTCCTAGAGAGATTACTCTAGAAGACTTTAAGAGAGTTATAAAGAGAATTAAGCCAAGTATTAGCCCAGAAATAGTAAAGGCGTATATTGAATGGAGTAGGAAATTCTCTTCTATATAGAGTAGGTGCCTAGTGATAGAAATAGAAGTAAGTATTAATCCCGGAGACCCCTATGATATCATAATTGGGCAGGAGCGATGACGAGAGTCATGCCACACGATCTTATTACATGAATTAAGCCCTGGGGTAGCAGAGCTCCTGCCTAATTTCAATCTATAATGGCTTGTGAATGTATAAAATGCGTTAATGATTTAATATGGACAATACTTTATTGATGTATTTTTGATTCTCATAGCCTGTTGTAAGTATTGAATAACAGTTTTTACTATGAAAAATTTTAAAGACTACTCCTTCAAGAATTCCCAATAACTCCTTCAACGAACAAAATACTATATGGGAAGAATAAGGTAGTGGTGCTATTATATTGTATCCTCTACGATATAGTTCATTGAGTATTTTCTTTTGCATATAATCTCTTCTCTTAATTATTTTAGAAAATGATTTCAAATACTTTTCTTCAAGTCTACATTTATCTACGTAGCTACAATACTTCTCTAGTATATTCATTAAGTGACTAGAATAACTAGACTTATAATGTATACACACCATTGTTTCAACTACGTCTGGTTGCGGTAAAAACTGTTTTAATCTAAATATTAGTACATCAGATATAATAGGTAAGTGTTTAACTATAGCGGGATTATCTACGTCTAACAATATACTTAGGTTTTTTCTACTTCTTTTCATTATACTATAGTATTTGTTGTAATTTACCGGAAAAGACCCATACTCATCTGGTATATTGTGGATAATTATTGCTTTGCTTAAGGACAAGTAATTCCATAGATCTTCGATAAAATCTATGTATTCTATACAGTATAGAGAGTCAAAACAATTAATTTTCACATGCAAAATCTTTCTACCTAGATCAAATAGGCCTATAATACTTCGATGCATAGAAGATAATGTGTCAGTATATACTACAATTGATGGCCCAATACTGTCTACTATCCTACCATACAAAGCTAGCAATACTGCATTGAGTGGACAAATGTAACAGGAGTAACTCTTGTCAACCATGTAGGAAATATTCGCTGCTAAACAATCTAAATCACATAAACTCAGGAACTCGTTATCAATAAATTCTTGTCCGATATAGAGGTCTTCATCATAGAAATACAGCTTCATTGTTTAAGCCACCTAAATACACAATTTTACTTTAGAGCTTCTAGGATTTCTCTGAAATACCTGCTATCGTACGTGTATACTATTTCTAATGCTTTTTCTAATCTAACTACCGGCTTCTTGAATACTATGTATTCTTTATTTCGGCAACTATAGTATTGTCCAGGAAGATACTTTATCAACGAACATAACGTGATTACCAGCGTTCTTTTACCATAAACAATTATTGCTTTATTCAAGTTATTACTAGAGGATAGAGTTGCATTCAATAGATATTCCTTTAATTTATTAGTTCTTATAAATATTAGATCCAATGTTTGTTCATTTGTTTTAGATAAAGTAATTTTTAAAGTAGCATCATATGGGTTGTTGCCTCTGTTTCTTGCATCTTCCACTATGTATACGTGTAGATCGTTGATGTTTTTATAAATAAAATAACGTTTAATATCATTCATTATAGATACAGCT
>WAML01000181.1 GCA_015522345.1 Desulfurococcales archaeon | reverse complement strand
CCCTTATTGAGTAGCGCTTGTTTATCAATGAAAGTAGCTTCGTTTATATTTTCGATACTAACTACTTCTGGACCTACTGGATAGAGTACACCTACGTTTTTAACAATGTATATAGCCAAAGCATTCCTGCTGTTCGGAGGAATTATATAGAGACGCGCATGATCTTTTACGAGTTTACTGAATATACTATTATCTATAAGTCTTTTAGCATACTTCATATAATTAATCACTTCATTATATTCTGAAAGCCTTGAATTAACATAGCCTAAGGGATCATTTAATGCAATACTTTCTCCAACAACTTCAATAGTTTTATAAAACGCTTGTTCAAGTCCTTCACCTCTAGCTATATGGCATGAAAAAATTCCTGAAAATAAGCCTAACCAAACTTCATTAGAAGAAGTATAAATATCTATTAAACGACCTTTAACTACTACAGCAGTAATAAACTTATTCTCTTTAGAAACTCTAGCATTTAATATAACACCTTTTCGTTGTCCGGTCATTTTTTCAAATATTTTAGCTAATCCTCTAATGTCTTGTTCTAAAGTATCTATACCATGTAGTACATGTATACCGCTGTATCCTTTAGCCCAGCCATTATGTACTAGAATTTTCTTAGAACATTGTTTTTCAAGATAATTTGATGAAGCAATTACACATTGTATACAATTACATTTCCTACACATTCTACATCTGAAAAGAGCTCCACCTACAACAATGCCTACTAGTCCATGAAAATCCTCTTGATCTTCAAATCCATAATAACACACTGGAGTATATGTATCCGAGCATACTCCACTCATATTATTTAACCCTAGAATATTTCTACACTGTTTTCTTTCTTATGTATTAAGGGAAGAAAGTGTTACACGCTAAAACACTACATGATATATACATAAGGCCTCAGGATATAGCCCGTTCATCACATTCTCAGACCCGTGACACACCGTCATCACAGCAGTAGTTTCTTAGGAATAATTATGCTACAAAACTTCAGACAGCCACCGCTACATCATCGCTCTTAGGCTCATTGTTCGGGACTGTCATCACTAGAATATATCTCTGTAGAAACACTATAATATAGTGTAATGTTTTTATATAATTAAACAAGTCAGTAGTATTTGACGTACTTAAATATGCATTAGGACAAAAGGTTAAGTGATATGAGACTAGATTTTAATATAATAGTAACTCATGAGCCTGGATTAGAGAACTCTAGATACGTATTAAGTATACTAAGAGATATTATACCTGGTATGGTAGTAGTAGATTCTGCTCCAGCTATAATATTACTTAGAGTAAAGGATCCGTATGAGACAATAAAAGTACTTAGAGAAAATAAAGAAAAACTTAAAATGATATATCGGATTACTCCAGTTGACGAAATCACCGATGCTTATGTAGAAGATGTAGCTGAAGTAGCTAGTAGATTAGCCGAAGAAATAATACCAGAGAATAAAACATATAGAGTTACACTTAGAGGCAGATTATTCTGGAAAGAAACGAAAGCACCAGCGCATTCTCTTGATGCAATTAGAGTGATTGCTGAAAAAATTAATAGAATAGTATCTCTATCACATCCAGATTACGTAGTGTATGTAAGAAGCATAAGATTGTACAGGAGAAGAATAGCGGCAATAACAGTTACTTCTATAGACAACATACTTTCGCTAGTATCTGGGAAGCCCTAGAGTAAATTCAATAACTTATTGATAACTATCTCTCCAACAACTACAGGTCGTGTAATGCCTAGTTTCAACAGCGTCTTAGGATGGACTTCGCCTACAAACCCTACTACTACATCGCCTACTTTAATTACAGCTGTTCTTTCAGGCAATAATCCTTTAATTGTAGTATATTCATAGGTAAATTTCTTGCGTAAAGTCTCTGAAAGAGTCCTTAAAACAGCTAATGCGTCAGTCAATGTAGCCCTCTCATGCGATATAGCAAACCCTATTCTTCTCTCTATTATAGCCCCTGTTTCAGAACCAGGATCAGCTATTGCTACATCACCGCTTTCAAAAATTCTAATATACTTAAGTCTCTCTTGATTAGCTAGTACTACTTCAAGTAGTCCAGGAGTAAGCCATCTTCTTAAACAAGTATATTTCTCCATTTTTGGATTAGATACTTTTATCAATGGTTTATTGTCCTCAAATACTTCATTCTGTATCCAAGGATTACTCATCATATAATTTACTACTTCCATAAAGCCCATTCCAACGAATAATAGCTTTAATCTTTTAGTAAGGTATTCTAAAGGATGTATTCTACCAGGACTATAAGCTGGAGGTAGTCTATGGGCTTTAGAACCCACTATATCGTATCCTATAGCCATAGCAACATCTTCTACTAAATCTATCCATTCAAATATATCGAGTCTATACATAGGTGTTTCAACAGATACTTCGCCAGTTACACTATCTTGACTAAGTATTTTATGCCCCATTTTCCTTAGAGAATCTAGCAGTTCATTAAAACTAATGTCGATGCCTATAACTTCTCTAACATCACCTAACTTTATACTAAGTTTTTTACCGTGACTCCTAGGTGATCTAATTATTTCTCCATTACTCATGAAAGTGTCTACAAAAACTATTTTCCTACTTCTACTTCTCTCAGCTACGCTAGTAGCCATAACTGTAACCATATCAACGACTATATTCTTATCTAGTCCTGTAGAATCAATTAGTACTCTGCGTGTACTAGTAGTTACCTTAGTATCTTCGCTATTTATTATAGGAGGCATTGAGAGAATAGTTCCTTTAGAATCAACTAGTATAGGAAGTTTTTCCCAATTTTCTAGTAAATGCCTATACTCTTTACCTTTTTCAGTATACTCAAGGACTTCGTATAAATTCATCTCCCTGGTTTCATTTAATGGAATAAACCTAGTTCTTATCGGATCAGCTAATCTATAGTATACTGGAAATTCTATTTTATCTAAATCATATAATCCAATACTTGCTTTTCTACGTTTTCTAGCATACGTTATATGGAGTTTTTCCTGTAGGTTCATTAGTTGGGAAATAGCTTCTTCATTTAGTTCTAGGTCTTCTACAACAGCAAACGCTACATAAGGTCTATTAGGGATACCTTCATTATATGCCTTCAAACCTTTATCTACAAAAATAAAATCATTCCTACCTGTACCGAGTAATAACCTAATTGCTCTTGCTAATCCTTCTACACTAAATAGATCCGGCCTATCATGAGGTGCTTCATAGCTTATTTCTTCATTAGTTACTTCTTCTACTTCACATTTTACCCTAGGAAGAAGATCCATTATATCTTCGTAACTAAGTTTTCTTCCAACTAGTTTCTCTAAATCGCTGCGATTAACTGTTATTACGGGCAACTATTATACACCGTTAACCCTTTAATTCAGCAATTTATATTTTAGCTTATTTATGAGGTAAAAAGTCTTATTACTAAGACGTATATAGTAGGAATAGGTCTACATATCATGGAGAAAGGAATACAGAAAGTATATTACATAATAGGATTGCTAAGTGTAATTGTTTCATTTATAGCATTAGCGTTATCATTAGTAATGTACTTTATGGGATACGGTATAGAGTACCTAGTTTATACTATAGTATGGACTATATTATTTACACTAAACTACTACATATGGAGACATGGGCCCAAAGGAACGCGTAGTCAGTAAACATAAATGACGTCTTTCAATATAATATATTTCACCTTAGATAATTCTATAGTTTTAAACAAGTACTCATAACTACATAGTTTACCCACTAAATTACTGGCAATTCTTACAACTAAACACGCATTCTTTCCTATACTGATATCTTTGTCAAGTAAAAACAATTCATTATTATTCAACAAAATCTTCCAAACAATTTCTTTAGAAAGTCTTTCATCTAGATAATTATATTTGTATAGTAAGTACGTTAACTCGGCTTCACGAACAATACAGCTATGGATATCGTGAGTAGTGATTCCAACCCATATACCTGTCTCAAGTAATTCGTAGACAGGAGTGAAACCTCCATTAGCTAACTCCATGGTTTTAGTTGGCGAAACAAATATCCTTACTTTATCCCTGTACTTCTTCAAAACCTCTATATCCATACTTGATAACCAATTCATATAAACAAACATTATTTCTTTAAATGAATCAAATAAGCCTTCGTACTCCATATACTCTAAAGGCCATTTTCCAGTTTTCCTATGTATATTAAAGACTTCCTTTTTAGTAACTAAGAAAGGCATTACAAGCTTATCTGCATTAGTCCTACATACTCTAACAATATCGTTATAAGAGTTTGGAGACCTATTAAGTATACACATGCTCTTATACAAACTATCGATCTTATTGCCTACTAAGTTCAGTATGGATTTCAAATAAAATAATTGTTTCTTCAAAACATAGTTCTTGTATTCTAGAGAATCCGTATTGTACTTAAGAGGACTGCTGAATACAGCTGCAACAACACCATTGTCTACAAGAAGTTTAAGCACATCTATAGTTTTTTCCGATGGGATCCTACTGTAATCGCTAACTTTTATATAGGGAATTGATAGGCATGGGTGAACAATGCATTTACTACAATCAATAACCGCATCGTATTCATTACTGCAATTACCTATACACTCTATTAATCCATTCCTTATACCGATATCAATATTATATTGAAGCTCGTTATACTTAACTAAACACCCTACATTCTTTAGTAAAAGATCCATATAAATCAGCCTAATAAATTGGTACATAACCATTCTATTTTTTAATGAATATTCTATTATTTTCTATCTTTATAACAATTCCCTCCAAGGGATGTCTAGGCGGATCAGGAAGATCTTCAGAAGGTTTTTCATTACCCAAATAAATCCATTTTATAATACTTGTCCTTCTTCTTTTGCCTAGATATAGAAGCTTGTACCAATATCTCCCATAATATATATACTTTGTCTTTCC
>WAML01000180.1 GCA_015522345.1 Desulfurococcales archaeon | reverse complement strand
TTAATTTGTAGATATTGGTAGTACGGTAGTTTATTTTGCTAATTTTTTAACTATTTATTATGTTTACTACTAACTGAGTACAACGGCTTCTAATAGCTTTACCTATAAAAGCATACTGTAGGTGTTATGCAAAACAAGAAATACTTGACACAGGAGATGTATTGGAGTTTTGTGAATATATAAACATACATGATATAAAAGTGATACGAGAGGTATATTTAGTTACTAAGGGATTGTGTTACGGACTGTCTTCCTCGAGAGAGAGGTATCTATCTACATTTCTTTACTCTCAAGGAAAATATCATCATTTATGTCAGAAAGGCTAGAATAGTAGTGACTAAGGGTATTTATGCTTATATAGGTTCATCTATGGGGGCTGGAGGGCTTAGAGCTAGGATATCAAGGCATCTAAAAAAGAGAAAAAAAGTATACTGGCATATAGATAGAATAACTACTAATCACAACTATGTTCCAATAGCTTCAGTTTATACATTGACAGATACTAAGCATGATGAGTATAATCTTTCATCGTTGATGAATACATCTAGATGTTTCACTGTGGTTGGTAATATAGGGGGTTCTGATAATCCTTATAAGATTGGACATTTATTTAAATGCAATACTGATAATAGAAATATATGTATAAATTATGGTATTGGTATCTTAATGGGATTAGGATATATTCCTAGAATCTGTATCCATAGTTCTTTCCATGAGAATTTCTCATGACTAATGAAAACCCATAAATAGTGGGACGGACTTATTAGTATAACGACCCTATTAGCTCGGTCTATCACCATTATAGTTCTATGATGTATTCTGAGACACCCTCTATCGATACCCATCCATTGTGAAATAGTGTTAGTGGGGTGAGAGTGTGAGCATAAGAGTTGTTATAATAGGACAGGGTCTTGTATCTAATCATTTCGTAGTAGGTCTAGAAAGAATAAAATACGAAGGTTTAGAACCTTATGGTGTTCCACTAGCTAGGTATAAACTACCGTATGGTATTGAGGATATAGAGGTAGTAGCTAGTTTCGATGTAGATATATCAAAAATAGGTAAAACTGTCTATGATGTAGCTATGAAAGAATTAGGAGAAACTATAAGGATACCAGATTCTCTAAAGAAGATAAATATATACCAAGGAGTACATCTGGGTTCACTCGAAGGTCTTCCGATAAAAGCTAGAGGACTGGAGGAAGAGAAAGGATCAGTAGTAAAAGCTATTGATGAGCTAGTTAGCATACTTGCAAGTCTACGGCCAGATGTAGTGATTAATGCTGCTACAACCGAGAAAGCTAAGGCTTTCCACAAAGTAGAAGACTTAATTGCTGCAATAAAGACAGATAATAGAAGTATCCTAGACGCTGGACATGTATACGCATATGCTCTCTATAGGTATGCTAAAGACTATGGTAAAAAAGTTGCAATGGTTAATGTTATACCAACGCCTCTTGCTAGGGATATTGCAATTGAGAAGATGTACGAGGAAGCATCTAGTATAATCTTAGGCGATGATGGAGCGACAGGTGCTACTCCACTAACAGCAGACATACTGGAGCACCTGGCTGAAAGAGGCCGTAAAGTTCTGTCAATAGCTCAGTTCAATATTGGTGGAAATACTGACTTCTTAGCCTTAACTGTCCCTGAAAGAAATAAAATGAAAGAAGAGACAAAGAGTAGTATTGTAAGAGATATTCTAGGATACAACGTCCCTAACTACATCAAGCCTACAGGCTATTTAGAGCCACTAGGTGATAAGAAATTCGTAGCAATGCATATATGGTGGAAAACCTTCAATGGTCTAGAAGATGAACTAGTTATTAACCTAAGGATCAATGATAGTCCAGCACTAGCAGGATTATTAGTAGATCTCGTGAGGATAGCAAAAGCTCTACTAGATAAAGATGTAAAAGGAACTGTATATCCTGTAAATGCATTCTTCATGAAAGATCCTGGGCCTTTTGGATCACACAATGTAGCTAGGATTATAGCGTATAGAAATCTAATCGAGTATCTAAAGGGGAAAGGAATACTATATGAGTAGGAGTATATCTAACTAGTTTTAACAAGAGTTATTGTTTTTTCCCTCTCTTCTATCTATTGGTCCTACTCCTAGGAAATTATCTGAAATAGTATACTCCATAGCTGTTATAGAAAACTATATCCTCGATGGGTTTTCTGGGTCTAGGTGATGGTTTTTCATCAGGCCAACCTAGTGCTAGAAGTGCTACTGGTTCATAAGCTGGTGGTAGATTTACTATTTCTTTTACTTCTAGAGTATTTCGCAATACTTGTATCCAT
>WAML01000179.1 GCA_015522345.1 Desulfurococcales archaeon | reverse complement strand
TTCTAATACCTTGCAGAGACTCTAGGTCAATAGATACAGTAGTTGATCTAATCAATAGGATGATGTATCTAAGAAAAAAGAAAAGTACATACTATAACATCAAGATATTCATTATAGGAAGTAAAGAAGTTATGGAGTACATAGGCAGAAATATAGATAAAGAAGCTTTAAGAAAAGAACTGGTAATGCTCTACAAGGTCTTAGATAATAGAGACTCTGGTGCAGAAGTACTACGTTTATTTATAAATATAAACCCGGATCTAATACTCTACGTATTTTATAAAAGGAGTGAAGATAAAGGCTTCAATGCTGAGTTATTCTATAATCTAAGGTATTCTAGAGAAATAAACGTGGCTTCAATAACAGGTAGTGATAAAAATCATAGTTACGTAGACTATGGGTATAAGCTAAGAAATGTTGAAGAAGCATTAAATTTGATCAAAGAGGTAGTTATTAAATGAATATAGGACTTCCTTTATGGTATAATACAGTACTGAATAACGATAGAACATTCCTAAAGGAATTATTAGGTAAGGTGAGAAGCTACACAAATAATGTAGTGAATTATTTTGAGATAAGTATAGATTATCCATGGCCTTATAAGAAAAAGGAAGTTCTACTGTCTATTATCGAAGAATCTCTGGAACAAGGATTTAAACTAGGTTTACACGCTCCCTGGAGAGATCTACACTATGCTAGTCCCTATCAGGAATTACATAACGCTTACCTAAAGATACTAACTAATGCCATAAATTTAGTAAAAGAGTATAGTATAGACTATGTGGTTCTACATGTTACTACGCATCAAAAAATACAGATAAACGATAATAGAAAAGAATCTATACAAGCTGCTAGAAAGTTCCTAGACAAAATTAGTCGACTCTATGGAGATTATACTCAAGTTCTAGTAGAAAATATGCCTCTAGGATTCACGTCTTCACCTCAAGATCTAAGAGATATACTTGAAGGATTAAATGTAAAAATAGCTCTAGATATAGCACACATAGTATCTGCTTACTATAGATACTTCACTAGCGCATATGAGAATTATATAGAGTTTTTAAAAGACTTTATAACTGTACTTGATGACCTAGGTTTTCCAGTAGTACATGTACACGACATAGTATTCACAACTTCCAATAAAATATCTCGGATAATAGAACACGTTATACCAGGCAAAGGAGTTATCGATTGGCGGGCAACTCTTAAACAATTAAAGAGAATACGTGCAGAATATGTCTTAATAGAGTCGTTTGTAGATAGTAAAGGAAATAACTTAGATGTAGTTAGTATAGCTAGTCAATTAGGTGACTTCCTCACATGGCTAAGAATATACCTTTAGTAATCGGAATAGACGAAGCTGGCCGAGGCCCCATATTGGGAGACATGATTATAGCATTAGTTACCTTAAAAGAAAATAGGTTAGTCAACTTAAAGAATTTAGGAATAAAAGATAGTAAACTACTTACCTCAGTTCAAAGGAAAAAATTAGTTCCACACATAATAAGCAACTCAGTCTTTATTGCAGTAGCTCATGTTTCTACATTAGAAATAGACACCTATAATATTAACCAATTAATTCTCGAAAAAATAGCAGAGCTCCTATACGCTTCAAAGAATGTCTTGAAGAATTATATGGTTAAGAGAATAGTCGTTGACATGGTAAAAGGATTTAAAAAATACATTAGTAGGTATAGAGAAGTATACCCTAATACAGAAATATTATTCGTTGAAAAAGCTGATTTAAATTATACTGAAGTAGCTGCCGCAAGCATTATAGCAAAATACTATAGAGATTCTATGATAAATTATTTAAACAGAGTATACGGTAATGTAGGCAGTGGCTATCCCACCGATCCCAGAACTATTGATTGGATAAAAAAAGCTGCTTCACTAGAAACTACACCACCTGCTTTCGTTAGAAGAACATGGAGTATACTAAAGAGAATAGCTCCTCACTGGTATAAACAGAAAGACAAGTATAAATATAGAAGTAGAAAGGATAAAACACTACTAGAATACTTATCCTAGTATTGATGTACTTAAAGTCATATTCTAGCATGTATTTCTACTACATCTCCATCCTCTAATACATGGTCTAACCCCACTCTTTCACCTGGATACTTTGCTGAAGGACCCCAGATTTTAGCGTATTGGAAAGCCTCTAAGAACTTTTTATGAATTCTTTCAGCGACATCATATACTGTAGCTCCTTTCTTAAGAATTAATGGTTTTTCAGAAATTCTTCCATTAGGTTGTTTGGTATAGACACGAATTAACTCGAGTTCTTTAAATAATATTTTTCCTAATTCCTCGAACCCCTTCTTGAGTTTAGCAGATGCAATAATTATAGGTATATGAGGTATTAATTTATGAATTATTTTTGCAGATTCTATAGCTCTTCTTAAGTTGATATCAGCCTTATTTATGATAATTACGGCTGGCTTGTATAGTTTGCTCTCAAATATAGCTTGTTCTACATCATCTAGAGTTACTTCTCCATATATTTTAACGTGTGCATTGTATATTCTATAGCTCTCCAGGAGTTTACGTACATCATCTATGGTACAGTCCAGTAATTTACCCATTAGAGTTACTCTAGTCCCTGTTTTACCTGTTCTCTGCTTCTCTATAACTACTCTACCACGTGGTTTAGTGAGTAGGATACCGGCATTGGACAACTCGTTTAAGAGCAACTTAAATTGTTCCACAGGATCGTTAGATGCATCAAGAACTAGTATTACTGCATCACTATTTCTAATTAAACCAATAACTCTATTATTTAATATACTTGAAGAGCCTGGATTAATGGGAGGCGTATCAACTAACTGAAATAATACATCTTGGTATCTCATCATACCTGGTACTGGTTCGAGAGTAGTATATGGATAATCTGCTATCTTTGTTTTAGCTCCAGTTAATAAGGCTACTATACTACTCTTTCCTGAATTAGGTAAACCAATAACAACAATTTGTGCAGCTCCTTCTTTCTCTATAAAGAAACGTGGTCCTTTACCAGATTTTCTCTTCTTTCTCTCTTCTAACTCCTCTCTTAATTCAGCTAGTCTTTTTCTAGCCCATAACCTTAGGTTTTCAGTACCTTTATGTTTAGGTACTGTAGACAAGAATTCTTCTAAAGCCTTTATCTTCTCCTCTATACTCTTAGCTTCCATAACCTTTATCCACTTAGCCCTCGCCTCAGCCGGCAAATTAGCTGGCATATTCATTCACGCTAACGTATAG
>WAML01000178.1 GCA_015522345.1 Desulfurococcales archaeon | reverse complement strand
TATTAAATATTTTAAATATTGAGAATAAGAATTAATCCTCAGGCATATCTATTTCCCACAAGGGTCTGCCCATACTTGTCTTTGGTGCTAGCCAGTCAATTAGTTTATCGGGATCACTTGTCTCTATAGTAAATACAATAGCTCCTAATGGAGATTCTCTCTCGCTATCAACAAAAGATATTCTCCTAACAAAAGCTGCTTGTTTATGCAACATAAATGTTATAATATTCCCCCTTGTTCCTTTAACAAGGTTTTTCCTAGCTGCATCAAGTATTCTATACATTCGGAGTAGTTCATGGAGTTTTAGTAGAGATTCTGCTGAATAAGACTCTCCTTTTACTAAAAAGTATCCGTTACCTTTATCCTCTATAGTGATTCTTCCATTAAATATATTCTTTACTGCAATAAGCACTTTCTCTAAATCCTCTGTAGGTCTTACTTCAGCTTCTACTCTTATGTACATCTTCTATCAACCTAGCTAGAATATGTCTAGCCCTCTTATAAGCTTCTTCAATAGTTCCTTCGTTAACGATCATGAAATCTGCTAAAGCAATTACATTTCCTATTCCAAAAGATAATTCCACATAATCTCTTTTAACAAATTCATCCCAGGTACTGGGATCGCCTGCCCGCCTCCTCTTAACTATTCTTTTAAAACGTGTTCTAGGAGATGCATGTATAGCGATAATAACTACATTACCGTGTTTTTTAAAAACTTCTATTTCCTTTAAACTCCTTACACCGTCTATTACAAAAACATCTTCGCCAGACTTCAATGCTTTTTCAATAGTTCTAATAGCAACTATATTTTCACCATATCTTCTCCTAAGGTCTACGGAGACCCGCCTCATTAGCTCAGGAGTTATTCTCCCATATTTCTTTAGAGTTTCTTCTCTAACAATATCACCCATATTATATACCTTAAGACCTAGGTCTATAGCAGCTTTAGAGACGATGCTCTTCCCACTTCCAGGCATACCAGTTATACAAATTATTAAAGGCATGTAATCAGCTCCATCGATGTAGTCTCGGCCTACATGATAAGACTAGTTCTCGCTATAGCGAAAAAATATTTTGGGTGAATCTAGAGTTAATCGTTTTAGAAGGTATGAGGAGGTATAACTATGAGTATGGTGAGGACATTCATAGCGATCGATATAGATGATGAACTGAGAAGTAAACTAGCTCAAGTAAGAGACTATATAGCTTCTTCAAAAGCCGATCTAAAGCCTGTAGCTACAGAAAATATACATTTAACTCTACGCTTTATAGGGGAAATACCACTAGCTAAAGTAGAACAGCTCTGCAATATTCTAGGCAATAACCTAAAGTTCAAGCCATTTAAAATACGTGTTGAAGGATTGGGGGTATTCCCGAATATCCATAGACCTAGAGTTATATGGGCTGGAGTAACTAATGGTAGTAATCAATTACTTGAACTACATGAGACGATCGAGAACTTGTTAAAAAGAATAGGGATTCCGGGAAGTAGAGAAAAATTTGTACCACATATTACTCTAGCTAGAGTAAAAGGATCAAGAAATATATCATCGCTAGTAAAATATATTGAACAATACTTAAACGAGTTCTTTGGAGAAATGATTGTAAGAGAAGTGAAGGTTAAGAGAAGCATACTTACTCCAAAAGGCCCTATATACAGCGACCTATGTATTATAAAGGCTGTTGAGTAATGACGAATGATGCTAATATAGAATATGAGGTAATAGAGAATAAGGTACTTGAAAAAATAAAGCCGTCAAAAGAAGAATACGAACTGGTATGGAATACATTTAACTACATAAAGAATATAGTTATAAAATATCTTGAGAAACATAATGTAGAAGCTGAAGTTACACTACAAGGAAGCATAGCTAAAGATACTTGGTTATCTGGAGAAAGAGACCTAGACATATTTGTTCTATTCTCGGATAAGTATGATAGAGAATATGTTAAGACAAAAGGATTTAGTATACTACTTGAAGCAGCTAAAGAAATAGGGAGATATACCCTAAAGTACGCTGAACACCCTTATGTAAGAGTCTATGTAAATAATGTTGAAGCAGACATAGTTCCAGCAATGAAGATAGAGTCTCCAGAAAACTTACTAACAGCAGTAGACAGAACACCTTTTCATACAAAATATGTTATACAGCATCTAAACGACTATTTGAGAGACCAAGTTAGGTTATTGAAGAAGTTTATGAAGAACATAGGTGTATATGGTGCAGAAGTTAGAGTAAAGGGTTTCTCTGGATACTTATGCGAATTACTCGTTATAAAATATGGTAGTTTTAGAAATGTATTAAAAGAAGCAGTAAATTGGAGGCCTCCAGTATACATCAATACCCTACATAAGCCTCGTGAAGAACTAAAGAGTATCTATAGAATTCTAAGAAAACGTTATAGTGACTCAGTAATGTTTGTTCCAGATCCAGTTGATCCTAGGAGAAATGTAGCTGCAGCAGTTTCACTAAAGTCTCTTGCAATATTTTCTACAGCATCATATTGTTACTTGAGAAAACCTGCTATAGAATACTTTATTCCTCCAAAAACTAGTTTAAGCTCACTATTAGAAGAAGCAATGCATTCTCTTAAAAATCGATGTATAGTATTTCTTGTATTCAATATACAGAAGAAGCTACCACCAGAGAATATATGGGGTGAATTAGAGAGACTAGCAAATAGGTTAATTAAAATAGTTGAACTATATGATTTCAGACACGTATACTATAGTACTTGGACCGATGAAGAGAAATATGCTATAATAGGTATAGAACTGGCTTCCTGCGTACTAGAAGACTACAAATATCACAGTGGTCCTCCGTACAACGCTGGAGAACGTGTAATTAAATTCATAACTAAACACTACAGCAGCAGTCCAAGTGGTCCATGGATCGATGATAAAGGGTTATTAAAGGTATTGACTAAACGTAAGTATAAGTACATACAAGATCTCTTAGTAGATAAAGCGAGTGAATATCTCGTAGCCCCTGACTTTAAAAATATCAAGCCAATTATTGTATCTGAAGAATCATTAACTAAGTTAAATATTCGAGAAGAAGGGTTTTTGGAATGGTTTGTAAAATTCGTATTAAGGAAACCTGTTTGGATGAAGAAGTGCATGAACTAAATATAGAGGATCCCTTATTCAAATTAGTGTTCTGTTTTCCACCAGCTTATTGTAGTAAAAAAGAGCTAATTAGTAGGTACAATGAAGCAGTAGAAGCAGGTATTGATAAATTACTGAATTACGGTGAAAGCATATTATATGGATATAGAGTTGTTGGTAAAGGATTTTCATCTATAATAGCATTAGTTGTTCATGAAGGTGTTATTAGAGTAGCTAAAGTTAGGAGATTAGATTCTAGAAGAAATACTCTAGAATATGAAGGAATGTTGCTAGAGTATATAAGTTCCTATAATATATCTCCTCGAGTATATTATTGGAGTAGAGACATTATAGTGATGGATTATATAGTAGGCGATCTATTCAAAGAATATGTAATTAAAGAAAACAATACTTCTATTCTAAAGGGAGTATTAAGGGAGATATTGATAAAAGCGTATTTACTCGACAAACTAAGTATAGATCATGGAGAATTAAATAGGCCTGGAACACATATTGTTTTAGAAGAATCTACTAAAGAACCATATATTATAGATTTTGAGTCAGCAAGATATAATAGAAAAACACATAATGTAACAAGTCTAGCATCCTATATATTCATACGCTCTAAAACACTATCTACGAAACTCTTTGAAGGTATTGATAAAGAGGAATTAATTGCTAGACTTCGGCTATATAAGTCTTCTCAGTCTCTTGAACACTTAAGGCTAATCCTTGAACTGTTGTTATAGCTAGTCCTTCTTCTCCAAATACGCTAGGTTTTCCAAGGTAGTACTTGATCTTTATATCGTTTAATCCCGGCGACCTTAGTTCTCTCTTACAATTAGGGCAAATACCGCCGTATACATTCATTACTTCAGTAGGCGTTGGCAATCCATAACAGTCTTGTCCTACGTGTTTAAATTCCCATAGAACATATCCACAGTGTCTACATCTATATTTTACAGGCATGTTTAAACCCCCACCAACAGTATTACCTATGGAGTGTACGTAGTTAAAATATAGCACAAATAATACGTTTAAATAAGTGGGAAAACGTGAACACCATTAATTAATGACTTTATTTACCATCGGTATTACCAATGTAATATTTTTAAATAAACAATAAAAGGTATTACTATAGAAAAACTTATATACAACCGAACTTTCTTGATCGATGATCCAATAAATGAAGTAATAATTAAGGGACAGTTTATGGAGGCACTGACGACGCGAACTATAGTGGGGCCGCGGGGATTTGAACCCCGGGCCACGGGCGCTCTGGAAGCCGGCGGGGAGCTTCCCCAGGCCCGCATCCTACCAAGCTAGACGACGGCCCCAGAGCCTGTAGTATCCTTTAGTTTATTTAGAGGTTTTATAGCTTTACTCTAGTAGTTATTTAAAAATATATGTAGTTTAAGAAGATGTTTGGTATACAGAAATATGATATATAATAGTAGTGGATCTAGTGTCTCCAGAATAAATACAATGTGTGCTAGTGTTGTACTGTAGCTTGTTTTCTCTGAATCCAGCCAACTCTGTACTTCCATAAACTTGGTGGAGTCCATATAATCCATGCTGGTACTTTCTTTATAAATTCATATGCTTCATCCCAACTATCTAACCCCAGTTTTTCAGCAAGCTCTTCTAGACTCATAGGTCTGTGTAAGTACTCTCTTATAATCTTTAGTGTGTCTTCATTGATCTCGATTTCTTTTTCACCAACTCTTATCACGTATTTTGAGCCATTATTTGTAGACACTATCTAGTACACCCACAGATACTCTATGACTTTATGTCCAAGTAGTGTTTAAGATAGTGTACTACCTATTAAATTTATATGAAGAAGTGATGACGCGTTCCAGCCCTGAATAAAATAAGATGATGAATAAAAAGAATCTTTCGCCCCACTGATAATCATGGTTTAGATATATACCCTACTTCTGGTTCATAAAATTCTCCTTCTTTTACCAGCTTCTTAAGTACTGAAATAACAAAGCTTTTACTGAATCCTCTCTTTTCAGCAACTTGTATTATTTTCTTTTTAGAAACTTTCCTATCTTTACTAGACTCTATAAGTTCGTTAATTAACTCTACCAATGCTATAATTTCTTCTTGTTTACTCCTTGGCCTACCAAGCATTACTGCATCTATATCCATATAGCCAGTCACTTTATCATATCCTATGCCAGCTATCATCTGACTCATTAACCTAATAGCTTCTTCAGCATCTTCAATACCTACTTCGTTTTTCAAAGCCATTTTAGCATGTGCTTCGGCTAATCTTACAAGAGCCTCTAATTGTCTAGCAGTAATAGGTATGGGAGCTTGTGGTCCAGCTGATTCTCTTAACCGTACATAGAATTCTTCAATAAGTTCTCTAGCTTCTCTACTAATTCTTGGAATAACATACCTTCTAGCATAACTAATATACTTCTTAAGGAGATCGGGTGGTATAAGAGGCTTTATTTTCTCAGATTCCCCATGTACACGGAGTATATGTCTAGCAAGTTTTCTATCAATATCTTTATCGGGTACGTCCTTCATGATAAATATTAAGTCGAATCTAGAGAGTATGGTAGGCGGCAAATTTATGTTCTCTTCCAAAGACCTATCATGGTAGTAGCGTCCATACTTAGGATTGCCAGCAGCTATGACAGCAGCACGAGCATTTAATCTAGCAACAATACCTGCTTTAGCAATGCTAATAGTATTATGTAGTACTAGCCCATGTGACACAAATAAATGATAGGGTTCGACAGTAATATCATAAACCCACTTCGAATCCTCGTTTTTAACTACTTCTACATCCTTTACTTCAATGAACGTAATGTTTCCAGTAATAATATTCTCTATCTCCGTGATTTTGGACTTAAGCCTATCGAGTCTTTGTTTAACTAAGTTCATGTATTCTTCAAGTAGCCTACTATCCTTCTTTACTAAAAGTCTATATCTTAGCGTAGAATATGGGATATTTTTAAGTTTTGAGAATTCTACTAACTTGACTACTCTTTTTAGAAGCTGTATATCTCTATTTTCTAAGCCTTTTTCTACTTCTTTAATAACTTGTTTAATTTTCTCAATATATTCTATAGCCTTAGGCCTACAAATCTGGCGCTTATACTTCACAATATTTGTTAAATACTTGTCGCCAATGCCTAGTTCATTAACTATATCCTTAAGAACTGTAGCTACTTCATGAGGTAATTTGTCTCCACAATTAAGTTTATTTCTTGACCTATCTGATATCTTAGCTATTCTATTATTTTCGTGAATACCATCCAGTATTCTCGATATTTCCTTAATACTGGATACTCTAGATATTATTATTTTATAGCAAGTTCGCGATTTTCTCTCCATTTCTATACAAGAGTTTATGCCTAGAGTCAATAACAAATCCTGTAAGTCTTGAGCTAAACTCCATGAGCATGTTTTAAATACTACTCCCTTGTTATCTATAAATCCACTACCTTTAAAGAGTGCATTTATAAATGCCTTTTTGCCCTCAATAGGGAACTTAAATACTATTTTAGGTATTCTCTCTAATCTATAAGTCCTTTTCCACGACTTCTTTCTATTATCAATAAATAT
>WAML01000177.1 GCA_015522345.1 Desulfurococcales archaeon | reverse complement strand
ATCCTACCTTGCCCCCAATTCAGCAACCTAATTTTTCTTCTAAGCGCACTTAATGCTTCAGCTTCACTTCTACTATCAAGCTTTAATGGAGTATTTCCACTGCTTATAGCGTTTGATAAAGTGGCGACAGATATTTCACTGTAATCTCTACAGAGATAATCTATTATGCTTATTAAGATAGATGTTTGTGGCGGTGTTAGTTCTAATACAGACTCCAATATTGTTAAGCTTAATTCTAAATCACTATTGCATGAAATTAATGGTATAGATATGTTGTCTGAAGTAGGTGTTCCAGGTCTAAAGACGCGAGTTTGTATGTTAGAGTATTCTTTAAGCATTTTAGCGTATGAGATGTATTCCCCATGCCAATCAAATACTATTACACCTAGTTGCCTATTACTATTTCTTAGAACCTCATGTATAATTCTTTTAGCCGTAGTTGTTTTCCCGCTACCAGTAGACCCTGCAATTAATATGTGCTTAAAGAGATCTTCATTTACAAGATATACTGGTTGACTGAGAGCAGTATTTAATGAAGCACCTATGACGTAATAGCCGTGTTGATTCTTTCCCGTAATTTTATTTAAGGGAGTAGAAGTGCTTAGCAAACTGTATACCTCAATATTTTTCCTTCGAGAGAACATGTAATGCATAGATGCCGGGAAATTATAGTCAGTCATCTTACGCAACATAGGTGAGATGGTTTTAAGGAATGGTATGGCTAGAAACGTTTTTATTCTATCTGTTGATACCTTAACTAACTTAATTGTTTGAGATAAGGCGGTAGCAAGACTTAGGATTAAGCTTGAATCTTGTACTACTTTGTCTTTGCTATCTGAAATGATTACAACATATGTATTGTACGACTTCTCCGAAATAGTTGACACTATAGCGAGTTCTGATGAAATTTTTGAGGAAAGCAGAGCTAAGCTTCTAATAAATTTTTCAAAATCCTCTACAGAGGTCTTTGAGGTTAATATTACCTCATACAACGATATGTAACTGACACTACTACCCGTGTTAACTTCAAAAACGTTGTCTACTCGTACCTTTTTATTTATAATTGAAGTAATATAACCTCTATTAGGCAACACTATGGTAAATACAAATATGTATAAAATGGCTATAAATGCAGTTATTTGCAAGTTCATTGTATTCCCGTAAAAGACTAGACATATATTTAAAGCGTTATATTTGTTGACTATACTTTATAGTTAATGGCAAATGTTAAAGAGGTTTTACTTTGACATAAATTTTCTCCATAATACCTATATTTTCAAGCAAGTTGCTTCCTTCAAGTCTAACGATAAATCCTCCTATGGATATTAATGTAACAGTATTGTTGTCCTTCCTCCTTCTATAGAATAAGTAGCCTTGTCCACAAAACTCGTTGTCTCCGCATAGAGGTTTTTCCTTTAGAAACTCAACTAAGATTTTATTACTTCCCTCAAATATGTTGAATTCCTCATGTACATCCATTGTTAAACTTACCTTATTATCACATTGAGCTTTCAATAAGTATATTTGAGGTATAAGTGATTTCTCAATGCTTACATCTTCGCATATCATGCTTACCTTCTGATCGTTACTCATGATACACCCCATCACATTAATATTCAAAGCCGTTTATATTTCTGTATTCAGACACTTGTGTTCGGGTGCAAATCATGAGTATGGCAAGTATCTCAAGAAAACTAGTTGCAGAAATAACAAGTTGGCAAGGTAAAAGAATTAAAATAAAATTAGTAGATGGTCGAAGCTACGAAGGAGTAGCAGAAGCAATAGATCACCCATCACTAAATGTATTGCTTTCAGATGCTGTTAACGAAAAGGGCGAAAAAGTGTATAAAGTACTAATTAGAGGACAACAAATATCTGAAATCATAGTACCACAACAAGATATATTCAATGCCGAAGAATTCGCTAGAATACTTCAAGAGGAACTTAAACTAGCACCTGGCGCAGTTAAAGTATACCCGGAGATAGAGACAGTTATGGTATTTAATACAATAAAGGTAACGCGCAACGGAGTAGAAGGTTCAGGCCCGCTTGCACAAAAGGTATACAGTATATTTGAAAAATATATGGCATCCAAGAGAAAACAGTAGACATTAAAATACTTCTTAGCTTAAGACCTCTTAGCAATAAATAATAACAAGCATATCGTGTAAGATAAGATAAAGGAATATGGAGAAGTGTATGATAGAGG
>WAML01000176.1 GCA_015522345.1 Desulfurococcales archaeon | reverse complement strand
TCTGTAATATAGGGGACAGCGTTATAGAGTTATTCAATAAATCTATGGACAGCATATATAGGTTAAGCCGCAGAACAGCCGAAGAAACAATTAGTAAGGCAAAAATGCTTGTAGAAGAATTACAGCAGCTTCTTTCACATAAAGTATTAGTAGACAATAGTATAGCCAGCGAAGAAAAAACAGTACTTTCAATGATATATGATAGTCTTAGAAGAATTACAAGATATAGTAATGGTATAGCTGAAGCAACACTTAACATAAAAGTTGCAAAAACAAATAGAGTTGAAGTGAAGTAGTACAAGACTAAGTATTAAGAAAAATAATTAACTACAATATTGCAAGAGAATCTACGTAGCTAATGTATAGAATAGATAATTGCACTGAAAATACAAGTATTTTAGTTGAATTTAGTTTTAGTATTAGAACGGCCTATGGGGAATTAAGTTTGTATAACCAACATCTTTTAATACCTTTACCATATCGATCCATAATGCTATTGCATCAGGATATCGTTTTTCTTCATCTAGTTCTAAAAGCTTCTTGAATATAACATAGAGTTTTTCAGGTATTTTACGTAATTCACTAAGATATGTTTTATCAATATCTGCGAGAGTGTCTATAATTGATGTAATTAGATCAGAGAATCCAGTTCTTTTACTACTGTATTGATTAATTATGTTCTCTAGTCTATGAGCAATAGATACTAGGTCGGGGTGTTCTATTAAGAAGACTTTTAATGGAGATGCTAACCCATAGTATTTTCTCAATAGAATTAAGTTAAGAAGTATTCTAGAAGCTAGTTTTCTTCCCGTAAATGCATAATATAGAGTATTACCCAAACTATAGAGGTCAAAGGAGTATGTAACAACTCCCTTAAGCAACGCTATTGGGTCAGCGTATTCTGGTGTTGCTTTCTTTAGTTCTATGGTTGATTCAAATAAATGCGGTACTCCTACAAAATCCGTCAATAAAGGCTTGTATCCATAAGGTTCTTTCTCACTAGTAGTTAATAGTATGTTTTGAGGCTTTACATCCATGTGTATAAACCTATTTGCATGAGCGAGCGCGAGCGCTCCCGCAAGCCTTATTCCAAGATACGCTATTTCTCTAGAATCAAATCGTTTCTTCTTAATACGCATTTCTAGGTCTCCCATATCAGCGAAATCCTCTATAACTAGAGGTGGTATTTCAGAATATTCTTCGCCACTGTAAGTGTCTCGAAGTAATACTATAGCTCTTGGACGCAGTATGTATTCTCTATATTTAATAAGATAGTCAGCTATAACTTCGCTATAACCTCGTCTCAATAATTCGCTCTTTATATTATCTCGAGTAGATAGAGCAACTTCTAAAGAATTCATGAGACCCCTTATTATATCAAGAAGAGAATCTACAGTACCACCTATAGCTAATGGTTTTCCGTCACTAGATTTCTCCCTAGGTACTTTTATAGCATATTTCTTTCCAAAAATATCGTATCCCTCTAAGACATACATGTAAGCTCCTTTATCAGTAATAATGCGTTCAACTTTTAGATTATAGATTATTTTACCAACCCAATAATATGGTGGAACATTCTTTTTCTTCTCAGAAATACATTTTTCAACATGTACTTTAAGTTCTTGCGGCAATATATCTAAAGATACTTGTCCAGCCCTCATTTTAACACGGGGATTTTCTGAGTACAATGTACGTGTCAAATGCTCTACTGCTACAGAACCTATTACAGGCTTACTTATATCCTTGGATTCATATATACAAGCTAGTAAGAATTCGCCATAAGTTAGAGTTCTTATATTCCATTCACCATTCATGGAGGATATTTTTGCATAGACTATATTATTTTCTTTGAGTCCCTGCATAGAATATACTATAAGTTCTTCAATTATCTTCCTATAATTGTTTCTTCTACTAATTGTTTTTCTTAGTTTTAAGATAATGTTTGAGAATACTATCGGATCTATGAATACCTTACTTGCATCATCAACTTTACTATATACAATAAATTTCTTCAAACTATATACCTCGGAAGTAATGTTTTAATTATTTCAAATACTACTGTCATTTCTGTTCTAGAGTACATACAGATATAGTGGAGGACACAGTATGTTTACAAAATTAGTAAATTATCGTAGTTTACTAAATTACTTTTGAATTTATTCCTTAGACTCTTCCTCTCCATATGATACCTTTAGTATAGTTAGCCCAATTATTATTTCACTACCGTTTCTTAGTTCTCTTGCATCTTTTCCTCTAATATCTTCATTGTCAACTATAGTTCCATTAGTACTTCCTAGATCTTCTATAAACCATTTACCATCCTTAAAGAATATTCGTGCGTGTTTTCTCGATACATAGGGGTCTGGTATAACGATGTCGTTGGTGGGGAATCTGCCAAGTGTGTATTCTCCAGGTTTTAATAACCAAGACTGCTGTGGTATGAAGAAATTGCTTCTAACAACTTCTAATTTAAGTATAGTTTCTTCACTCACTTTTCTCACCTTTCTCGATCTTACCACTTATTAGCTTAGATATTATTGAAGCTAATTCTTTTGTTGTCTCGGGAGTTAATCCTTCTTTTTCTATCCTACTTTTAATACTTAAGGTTCTAGAATATAGAGTTTCACTTCCTACCTTCATAGTAGCTTCAACTAAGTCTTCTAATTCTCTTGTTATTTCCTTAACGTTCTTCTTCTTTAATCTCTCTCTTAGTTCTCTCGCTGCTTTTATAGCGCGTACTTCTGCATAAACTTCTTCACTAACTTGAATACTTGGTGCTTCGTAGGGTGGTAGAACATTTAGTTTTAGTGGGACAGGAGGTATGTATTCGGTGTTACCTGTTTCCGGGTCTATGTAGTTAACTGAGACAACTCCTATATCATATAAGCCCTGTGTCATAGGAGGTATAACGAAATCACCTATGATATCCACTACATCTCTATAGTATATACTGCCTACTTCTACAAGAACTCCTTCTGACGTCGTCCTTATATTTCTTCCATAAACAAATACTTTTATGTTTGGCGTAGTCTTTATCTGTACTACTACATTTTTAGCACTAACTTCCTTAGTTGCTAATGTGAATTCACTTAATATTTTAGAAAGTTCCTCAGTCTTACTTACGTGTTCAAAAACACCATTTAATGCATCAGCTATATCGAGCAATAGTCTCTCATTATATTCTGTGCCGACTCCAATTACGAGAGCTGTGGCTCCTAATTCTCTTAGTTTCTTAGCTATAGCCACTATCTTGTCGGGTTTCTTAGGGCCTACTGTAGGCTCTCCATCTGTTAGAAAAACTATTCTGAGGCCAGCAACTTTATTAGACGACATTAGTTCTCTTGCATCGCTATACATGTGCTCTAGTATTGAATAAATGTTTGTACCATATCCTAGTTTCAATTTTACTATTGCATTCTCTAGATCCTCTTTTTTACTTCCAGGTAGTTTATCTATGACTTTAACGACTTTTCCATGGAATCCATAAACTGATACAATATCTGTTTCACGAAGCATACCAACGATCTTTAAAGCAGCTTCTTTAGCTCTAAATATTTTTTCTCCATCCATAGACAAACTAGTATCAATAGCAATAAAGAATGCAAGAGGCGGTGAAGTAGATTTAATACCTTTTATACTAATTACAAAGGGAATAACGTCTTCTCTATCTTCAACAACAGCTTCTTTACCAAATCTTATATTCAAACTTATATTAGCCATTATACGCACCGACTCCTTACTAGCTTCTATTCTCGTTAGTATGCTCTTAAACATAATACATATTAAGAATATATAGTATATTAACCATTTTGTATACTAAATGCTTATTAGGTGATAGAATCAAGAAAAGGGATTTAGTACTTGAAGTACGTAGTAGTAGATGTGTCAACTAATTCTTTGAGAGCGAGAGCATACATAG
>WAML01000175.1 GCA_015522345.1 Desulfurococcales archaeon | reverse complement strand
GAGTAGTTCATATAGATTACCATAGTAAATAGTTTTATTACTAAGCCTCTTGCTTAGTATCTCTATTCCTTGAAACATCATATATAGTGCTGATAAATACTTTAGTCTATAATAGTAGCCTATAGACCTGTTTAAGAACCATGATATATCTCTCCATGTATGGAATACTCTGTATTCTTCAATAGGTACATACACTAGTTTTCCGTTACCAGATACAAGTTGTTCAATGTATGCGCCATGGCGTGTATAAACATATACTATTGTATACAATAGACAGTTTATTGCCTCTATAACTCCTAGTAAAGCTAATGGAATAAACCCTCTTTCTTGCAAAACTGGGTTTGTGTACGTGAACATAAGTGGTATAGCCAAGACTATCATTAATGCTATAGTTAGTATAGAATTTAGTACTTTATCTGCTTCGGGTTCTATTGGATGTGCAAAACCTTCTGACGATATATTGGTTCTAAGTAGTGTTCTGAATAATTTTTTAGATAAGTACTTATATGTTGTAAGCCAAGCAATCCATACTCCTAGTACAAGTAGTATGTATGCCCATAACTGTATAGATCTTAAGATATATACCCATGTGGATAAAATTGTTATAGCTATAAGGTATAAGAACATGTCTATGTATAATCCTTTCATAAATTCTTTGAAAGGTACTCTACGATCTCCTACAAGTATTGCGATCAATCTATACAGTATATGGTATAGAGTGAATGCCGTTACAGCATACGCGGTCACAACATAGATATAGTGAGGCTCGAGTACTGCTCCATAGATCATTCGTGTAATTAATAATACCGTACCCATAAAGCTATAGGGTAGCACTACTCTAATCCATAGCTTACTACATATATATTCTAAGTAGAGTATGAAAGCTACTACAGTAGTTATTATAATGGGTTTTACCATGAAGGGTATAGCTATGTCTGTAGATACAATAAATACTGCTACTATAACTAATGTTGCTGCTTCAATTAACCGATGTATAGTATTTTTCAAAAATACTAGTCCTCCTAGTAGCGTATATTATCTATTTGCCTGTCTTTAATTATATATTAATATCCTTTCTCCTACATATTATAATGGATTAACGGTTAATTCATGGAATGATCTATATGAAGAAGCTTATATACATTACAATAGCTTTAACTATAGTTATATTATTAGCTCTATTCCTTGTATTATTTATACTGAAACCATGGGGTTCTAGAGAATCTATAGCCGAGGAAGAATCTTGGGATCCCATAGTGCGTGATCTAGTTAAGGAAGCTAAAAATACTTTAGTAGTTGAATCACTTGCCTTTAAAAATGGAGAACGTATACCAAGTAAATATACTTGTGATGGAATAGATTCTTCACCTCCATTAACTATCAAGAACATCCCGAGTAGTGCTCGTTCTCTTGTAATAATAGTATTTGATCCTGATGCTCCATACAAAGTCTTCTATCACTGGCTACTATATGATATACCTGTTAGCGATCGTATAGTTAGTCTTCCAGAGGGTATTTCGAAGGATAGTATTACAGAATATGGGTTACAGGGATATAATGATTTTAATAAAATAGGCTATAACGGTCCCTGTCCTCCTAGAGGACATGGTGTTCATAGATACTTTTTCTTAGCTTTAGCGCTTGATGAGAGAATTGAGTTGGAGCCAAAGCTTTCATTACGGGATTTAGTTAATAAGATAAAAGGGCATGTTATTGCATATGGGTATACCTATGGAGTATATAGTAGGTAAATAGGGTATGAGTGTAGCATTAATAGCTAGTGGTGGAGGACATACTGGATACGCTATTGCAATTGCTGAAGAACTTGTTACTATATTGAATGGTGAGCCAATAGTATTTATTGTTCCAAGAAACGATTACTGGAGTATATCTAGGATTATTAAGAGAATTAGAAGAGCAAGTAAGAAATATATAGTTATAGAACATGTAGTAAAACCTAGAAAGCCTTTGGAGCCATGGCATATATTCGTAGTTAAGTCTCCTCAAGCCATATATGATTCTTTTAAAGTCTTTAAGAAAGTGAAAGAATTAGTATCTATAGTTGTATGTACAGGCTCTAACCATAGTCTCTATCCAACAATAGTATCGAAGCTATTCTACGGCAAGAAAGTCTTTTGTATTGAAGCAATTGACCGAATAATTACCTCGTCTAAGACAGTTAAAGTGCTCTATGAGATTTTTAATACACCCACATTTATCCACTGGGTTGAACAAAGAAGAAACTATCCTAGAGGGCTAGTTACAGGGCCTGTGTACGAGAAACCCTTATATGAACCAAGTAATGAAGGATATATCCTTGTAACAACAGGCACTATGGGTAATAAGAAATTGTTTGACCTACTCCTTAATACTAGTCTAGAGAACGTAGTAGTTCAGACAGGTCGTATAGACCCAGGCTATATACTTAAGTATAAACCCAGCTGGAAAGCCTTTAGATTCGACCCGGATATCGATAAATGGATTGCAAATGCTTCACTAGTCATATCTCATCAAGGATTAACTATAGTTGAAGCAGCATTAGCTTATAGAAAACCTGTGATTCTAGCATTTAATCCAGAACTACCAAGTACGAGCAAGTATATAGATGCCTTATTCTTAGCTAAAAAACTCAATTCAATCCTCATAAACCCTGTCGAAATAACTAGTGATAGACTAGAGGAAATTATAAATGAATATGTAGGAAAAACGCCTCCGCACTACTGCAACGGAGCTGAAATAATTGCTAAAATTATAAAAGACAATCTCTAATGTAAGATATAGGATAGGATCTTGTCTCTTACATTAATAATATCAATCATACCTTTGTATCCTTTATCTATTCTCTCTTCCCCATCATATATAGTAAATACTCCATACCAGTCATGAACAGCGTCATCAGGTCCTTTATCGTTTTCTTCTAAATAACTTGATTCCCAACCTATGGTGCCAGCGGCTCTCCAGCTTAAATCGTCTAAGTAGACGATCATATCTGGGGGGTCGCCGCGTACTATCGGATATAGTTCTTTTGGTGTATATACTCTATTGTCCCAAGTTTCTCCATTGGGTCCTTTTAATTTTGATAACTCTTCCTTTAACTCAGTTATTACATCATCTACTTTCTCCTTAGGTACTGTGCCTTTAGGCTCTCTTCCTTTAATGTTTATGAATATTCTTGAATAATATCCTCCCCAAGCCCAGGCTATTGTATGCTCCCAGTCTATGAGTGAAGGTAATAGGTCTGTTCCTGGTTTTTCTGGTTTCTTCTTTAGTTTTAGAAAGCCTTTTTCTTCTAGCCACTGGTTTATGGCGAAAGCGCCTTTCATAGCTTTAGCTCCATGGTCTGATACTATGATTACTAGAAGGTCTTTTTCCTTAATACTATTGAGCAGCTCGCCTATTTTCTCGTCTAAGAACTTATAGTACCTAGGTATAACATCTTCGTACTCATTCCCGGGAATATACTTGGGGTGTCGTGGATCCCAGTATTTCCAGAAAGCATGATGTAGTCTATCAACTCCTATTTCTACAAACCATAGGAAATCCCATTTCTTATTTACAACTAAGTATTTTAGTACTTTAAAGTGTTGTTCAGTCATCTTCCATAGTTCTTTAGCTATACGATCCTTTTCTTCGCTTCTATAAACTATATCGAATATATAGGGGCCTACTAGAGACTCAATTTCTTTCTTTAACTGTGGAGGCCATGTATATTGTTTAGATGGATCGGGGGTTATGAAGTCGCTTATAAGGTAGCCTCTAAGTGGTTTAGGAGGATATGTTGGAGGTACACCCACTATTATACTCTTATATCCATGTTTACCTAGGCTAGTCCATATGGGTTCTTCTCTTAAAAGCTTTGAATTAGCAATATATATTTGGTCGTAGGTTCCTGGCTTCCTATGCCTGAATCCATATAGTCCTAGTTCTCCAGGTGTTTTACCTGTAGCCATTACTGCCCAAGCAGGTATAGTTATTGGTGGATGGCTAGAATGGAGTATATATCTTTCTCCTTCACTAACTAGTTGACCTAAGTAATTTAGTTCATTTATTAATTCGTCGTATAATATACGTGGTGGAGCACAGTCTAAGCCTATTACTATAGTCTTCAACTTGTTTTTACCACCGAGAACACGTATTGTCTCTAACGTATTTCAAGATTGAAGCGGTTCTTAATATACTTGATTATAGTTTCCACATTTTCTTCAACACTATTGTTTAGAGTGTCTACAATTACCTCAGGGTTTTCCGGGGGTTCGTATGGATCGCTTATTCCAGTGAAATTAGGTATTTCTCCTCTTAAAGCCTTCTTGTATAATCCTTTAGGGTCTCTTCTAATACACTCCTCTAGAGGACATTTGACATAGACTTCTATAAATGGGACTTCTTCTTCAATTATGTCTCGGATCATTTTTCTAACATCTCTATATGGTGAGACAAAACTACATATAACTACTACTCCATTTCTGGCCAATAGTCTAGCAACCCATGCTACTCTATGCAGATGTATTCTTCTCTCTTCTCTAGTATATCCAGCTCCTAAGCTAATTGTTTTCCTAGCCCAATCACCATCTATAACTTCTACTCTATAGTTGTTGCGCTTGAGAATCCTGGCTACATTATTAGCTAAAGTAGTTTTACCACTACCAGGTAACCCGGTTAACCATATAACAAATCCTTTATCTAAACATTGGAAAGTCAAGCATTCTCCACCATTCTCATACAGCATACTCAACTACTCTATTATTGTTACAGTATACATAGTATTATTATTTGTATACCTAGTAGTTATTTGATCTAAATAACCCGGTTATCAGTATATGATGTATGGGCCAAATCATAATTATATAAGGAATAATGATAAAATTATATTATTAGTGATACATCCATGAGAGTTATTGTCTGTGGAGAATTAGGCATAGAAGGCATTGAAACAGTATTTCCCGACGGTATATGTGGGTCCATAATACTTGTTAAAGGACCTCCAGGAGCTGGTAAAACTACTTTTGGAATACAATTCATCTATACAGGTCTTAAAAACAATGAAAAAGTAATATACGTCAATACTTTAGAGACTATTGAAGAATTTCTTGAAAAAGCAGCAATCTTAGGAATAGATCTTAGTAACTATTTAGATAAAGGATTCTATTACTTCCACATATCGCTTCATGGAGGTAAGGAAAATCTGCTCTACGTACTAGATAATATGATGAACCTTGTTACTAGGGAAAAAGTTTCCAGAATAGTAATAGATTCTATAGATATGATACAGTCAATGTTGTCCGTTGAAGAATTCTATAGCGTGCTTACGGAGTTAATTGGTCGTGTGAAGAAATCTGGTGCTATGTTGTTACTAATAAAGGAAACACTATATAAAGCAACACGTATTCCATCATTTGAGGAATATTCTGATATAATTATTGAATTGAATAAAGAATTACAAGGCGACTACGAGCTAAAGTATTTGATTGTAACAAAGTCTAGATATACACGTTATGTTCCAGCGAGAATACCTTATGAAATATCTAGAGGCGGTATAAGAATATACTCTCCATACAAGTACTTAAGGGTCTTCAGGGGAACATACAATGAAGCAGTAATTACTACTGGTGTAAAGGAATTAGATCAAATGCTTGGCGGTGGAATACCTGTTGGCTCAATAACTATTATTAAAGGCCCTATAGGCACATATAAGACATTGCTTGCACTAACTATAGCTATAAACAATGCCATTAAAGGAAGGAAGATCTGGTTTACTAGTTATAAAGAAAGTAGAGACCAAATAATAAGATATATAAAACAACTAGGTTATAACTTCAAGGAATTAGAAAATAAGCTAATAGTAACTAGTGTTAACCCAGTATATTCTTCTTCAACAACACTATACACCTACTTAATAGAATATCTAAGCAGAAAAAGACCAGACCTAAGAATAGCAGTAGGAGTTGAAACTCTACTAGAACTCATGGAAGAAACTGAGAGGAAAAGATTTATGGTAATGTTCTTAAACACTATAAAAGCAATGAATATTACAGAAATAATAGTATACACGCATCAAGGAAGCGTATTAGATGATCCCTACGGACTAGATAAACTAGCTGATATAGTCATTGCTACAAGATATACAGAAAGGGACAACAATCTCATACGCCAAATAGCCGTTATAAGGAATAGGGGTACTGGTTATATTGATAATAAATACCGGGAGATAACGTTCATTAATGGCAGAATAGTCATAAAACGAGAGACATAATTAATAACGCAATTAATATTTTTGATATTTCCTCCCAAGCTATAATTGCTCAGATAATATTTTATCTCTAATTTCTCTTGTCTCTTCTCTAACAAGCTCTAACAACTCTTTGTGTTTTTCATCCTTTGTTTTTACAATTGGTTTACTTGTTCTTATTTTCTTGAATGTCCTTATAGTATACTTGTATTCCTCCAGTAATCCATCAGAAATTTTTATGGAATAGCCACATTTTATACACACTAGATATCCTTCCGTAAGTGATTTAACAGGTATCATTACACTATGGCATACTGGACAGAACTTCATCTCTATCTCCCCCTGAGTTCTCTCAATGTGTCGATCCCTACAATTAACATATGCGAGCCTATGAGCATCAAAACTAATCCGCCAACGAAGCCAGCTAGCCTGTATATAAAGCCTAGATTCGTAAGGAGCGTATTAAATGCATAAGCTAAGAGACCTCCACCAATAGTGGCGAATAAGCCTGAGAGAGTGAGCATTATTATAGTTATCTTTATTACCTTCATATATGCCACCAGCTTTGAGTATATGTAGCGGTTTTGAGAAAAAATATATTGGATTGAGGGTTTGGGAAAAAGTCTTTAGCCTAGGTCTATTACTCCAGTACCTATGCCTGGGGGCATTGACCTTTCTACTGTTAGTGGTGCTCCAGTTGGTGGCTTAATCTCGAACTTTACTTGGTCGTATTCACTGGGCTGTACACTTGTGTCATAGAATATTACCATTAGCATTGCTTTTTCTCCTAGGTCTAGGTTGGTATCAGTTGATGTATAGTCGATCCATATCATTACTGCTACTACAGCAGGCTTGTTTGCTCCGAACTGAGTTGTTATGGCATCCCATATAGCAGTAGTGTTGATTGCTGTTCCTATGTCGGCATCCGTTATCCATGCACTGCCGGATTCATCGTATACTGTTAAATTGTATTGATTTAGAGTGCTATCATACTCCACGAATCCATAGTATTTGTAGATGTCAGCGAATGATCCGGCATCCGATAGCCAGTATATTATTGCTGCTCTACTAGGGTCTAGGTCTACTGATCCTCTTCCAGGGCTCACCCTTAGTGGTATGATAGTGAAGTTTACTTTGGAACCGGTGGCACTATATGCTAGTACACTCCCGTCTACCTCTAGAGCGGTACTAGCTTCTTTTAGGCCGCTCGATATTACTTGTTGGCTTTTTTGTGTTGTGAAGAATCCCATGTTTAGTGTTACGAATGCTAGTGCTGCTGCTACTATTACGAATGCTATCAATACTATAGCTGCTTCAATACCAACTATTGCCCTATATTTGCGCTTGGCCATGATGGCATCACCGCCTTGTTGGTTGTTTTAGCCTAGTAGTACTACGCTATTGCTTAGCTGTGGTGGTATCATTCTCTCTACTGTTAGTGGTGCTCCAGTTGGTGGCTTAATCTCAACTACTACAGTCTTGTATGCATCAAGACCTTGTCCAAGTACTGAAGTGTTGTTCAAGTCTATCACAAGTACCCATTTCTCGTTAACTTCGACTAGATTATCGTTATCACCAACATACTTTAGGAAAGCTGCTGCATATGTATTGCCCTGACTATCCTGCAAGTTACTTTGATCGAATACATTAGTGCTTGGATTAGTTTTTATATTTATACTGTTTATGTATACTGTTTTGTCCTCTACTGTTAGTGTAATAGCTACTTTATTTAGGTCGACAGGGTTTTTACCACTACTTAATTTAATAGGTATAGCTATAGCTACTACTTGGCTATTAGATACATTGCCTATGACGCTTCCATCTACTTCTAGAGC
>WAML01000174.1 GCA_015522345.1 Desulfurococcales archaeon | reverse complement strand
GTCCTAATGACTTAATATATTTACTTAAGAAGTCTTTGGAAAACATTGCTAAAATCGCAAGGAAGCGTAATACTAGCCAAGATATTTAAACGAATTACATATAACGAATACTAGTAAATATAATCAATGAATAGAGTCCATGAGAAAATAAACTAGCTCTAACTAACATTGTATCCAGGTAGACTAAGTATTGGTTAAGCAAATCAAGGACTTACTAAAGTATGCCAGCATAAATGAACACGGAGGAATACTGTTAGGAAAGAACATAGTAGTAGATGGATTCGACTATAGAGATTATAGAGTAATAACACACGCACACAGCGATCACACACAAGGATTAAACAAGAGCCTACAAGTATCAAAGTATATTATCTTAACAAACATAACATACGATATAATGAAATCCTTAGGCATGATTAGACACAAGTACATTAACAAGTATGTACGCGTAAAATATGGAGAAAAAATTAGAACTAATGAAGAAGAGCTAGTACTAATTAAAGCAGACCACATACCAGGCGCTGCTCAAGTGATAGTTGAATTAGACGACTTATTAATAGCGTATACAGGAGATTTTAAGAATCCAGGTAAAGGTACACCTATAGTAAAGAATCCTGATGTACTAGTAATAGAGTCTACATATGGTAAGCCCGAATGGACTAGACCATTTAAAGATGAAGTAGAGGAATTATTTGTAGACCTAGTGAAGGAGTTGCTTTCAAGAGGCCCTGTATACATATATGGATTTCACGGCAAAATACAGGAAGCGATGATAATACTTAGGTCTCACGGAATAGATACGCCCTTTATAGCGTCATCAGCTGTCTACCGCGTAACTAAAGCACTTGAAAAGCACGGATACTGGTTTGGAAAAGTCTTCAGCCATGTAAGCTTAGAAGCAAGAGAAGTCATGAGAGATGGGTGGTACATATTCTTCTCTCATACTAATAACATATATAACCATAACATCAATAATGCTAGTCTACACGGACTAAATAGAATAATACTAACTGGATGGGAATTCAATGAACCCTATAAAAGAGTTAAAAACAATACATGGATTGTAGCATTAAGCGATCACGCTGACTTTGAACAACTATTATACTATGTATCTGAGTCCAAGCCCGAACTAGTAATAGTCGACAATTATAGGCAGGGAGCAGGCGAAATATTCGCAAGAGAAATAAGAAGAAGGCTAGGAATACCAGCCATACCCCAACCATCAAGTATACATACTTTAGACCTTATATAATAGTTCATAATATTCTTATGTATTCACGTTTAACGTACGCGTATAGAGCTATAATAATGATGAACAATGCCGCTGGAAGTATATAAGTTAACGCTCTTTTAGTATAATCTCCTGTAACAACCGCTATAAGACTAATAACTAATTTATACCTACTTAAAATAGATTCTTCTTTAACAAGAACTCCATTGTAATATTCTACTCTACGTTTAATACCATTAACATTATACCACAACACTAGTTTACCATTAGCCATACTTGTATTAATTATCCTTAACCCTAACTTACTTAGATAAGATGAAATATCTTTATTCACCAAATAGAACCTACTCTTGCTGGGTATTGTAACTAATTTCTTTAATAACTCTATATCTGAAGGATAGAGTGTTACCATTGGAACTAATTTAACCAGTACATTATCTGACACTACATGTACTTCCATATAAGCTATCTTAACATCATCATAATATACATTGTATGAAAGAACAACATTATCTTGAATGCCTATGGACAATTGCATTAATGCCATTACATAGATGATGAGTGCTAATATGTATCTCATCATAGCATAATTAACCCTACGAAAACTTATATGCACTAAAAACTATTATTGAAGTTCATTTTAAGTATTTTTATCTAAAAACTAAATGTTGTAACAGGTGTAGTACTTGGGTATATCTGCTCGACGTAGATGGCATAGTAGTGAAACAATAGCACAAAGTATATTATCAAAAGCTGGATACAACATACTTGACGTACACCATAAGATCATAGTTGACGGTATTGAGGTAGGAGAAGCCGATATACTAGCTGAAAAGGATGGTGAGCTATATGCTGTTGAAGTTAAAGCTGGAAGAGCTGATGTATCAAGTATAAGGCAAGCATATGTTAACGCTAAGCTACTGAATGCTAAACCATTAATTATTGCTAGAGGATTTGCTGATGAATCTTCAGAAAAACTTGCTCAAGAACTAGGTGTTAACTTAATACCATTTTCAGAGTTCATACTAGTTGAAGCAGAAGAACTCGAATCAATACTATCATACAGTATTAAGAAATCACTAGAAGAACTCCTAGACCTAGTATTAGAGGATATAAAGATTCCTTCAAGTTACATGGACTTAGTAAAAGCCATAGTATCAACTAAGAACATAGTGGAAGCTTCAAATAAATTAGGCATTAGTGTAAAAGAACTTGTAAGTAGACTAAATGAAATGCGAGGTAAAGGGATTATACCACGTAATATGAAGAATTATAAAGACATAAGAATTTTCTTTAAAATCTATTTAACCAAGTATAGAATTGAAGCATTACTAAGTATGCTAGAGAAATATGCCGAAAGACTATCTAAGGAGGGCTAACCCTATATACCTTAACAACATTATCAATATTTAACTTCGCTAAATACTCGTCATCAACTAATCCTTCTTTAAGGATTCGTAGTTGATTATCTATCATCTGCCATGGATAAACTACTACGCCAGGTCTATTAGGATCATCTATGAAGTCGCTTTCCAGTAAATATGTTGGCTCAATTCTCTTGAACACCGTTCTTAGTACAGCCTCTATACCAGGTACAGTTGCAGTAAATCCATTCTTAACAACATGTTCTAAAAGCCCAGGTCTAGCATGATGAAATATCACTAACCTTACTGGCACACCTGTAAGTTTAATGAATCGTTTAATTGACTCAACGGTTATCCCATCACCTTGCTCAAGATGTAAGTGTAGTAGTAAGTCATAGTCTTTAGCTAGCACCATTGCTTTCTCCATAACCAGTTCAGATGCAACAACAAATATAGGGTCTACCCTATAATGAGGTCTACCAACTTCACCTATACCATCAATTAACCCTTTCCTACAGTAATCCTCTATTATATTAAATACCTTTGCTACAAAGTCCATTAATTTTTCTTGCCTAACAGAATACTTGTATACTAACTTATCTAAATCACCAGGATGTAATCCTATGAAACACGCCACTTTAACACCTTCTTCCTTAGCATTATTACACTCTCTTAGCACTATTCTAAAGGTCTTCTCGTATCCTTCAATACTTGGCTCTAATCCGTAACTCCATGGCGAGAGACCTACTATAGCCATAAACCATCCTCCACTATCTTTGAATTTCTTGGCTATGGCTTTAGCTCCTAGGCCACGAACGGGATTCACATGCGTATGTGCATCAGCAAATAACACTAGAGCTTCACCTTAAAGGTAATCTTCATAAGTCACCGCTTCTTATGCTATTATAGACAGCTTTTATGGGTTATTATTCTTGGCTAAGAACTTAATCATAGGTATACTCCAGATAGAGGCCACGAATGATAAAAACAAAAACATTGAAAGAGCATACAAATTAATAAGACAATACGGTAAGGTTGAAGCAAATGTAATAGTATTCCCAGAATATTTCATGAGCCCAATAAGCATGTTAACTCCACAAGAACTATACAATATAGCTGAACAAGTAAACGGAGAGTTTAGTAGGAAGCTGACAAACATTGCCATGGAATACAACGCTAACTTAATAGTACCCATATTTGAACGTAGCAAAATTTACCCTAAAGTATACAACACTATTACACTAATTCAACCCAACGGGAACGTTAGAGTCGTCTATAGGAAAATACATCTCTTTGACGCATACGGTTATCGAGAATCAGATTACATGCTTAAAGGTGATAAATTATCTGAAATAATAGAACTAGATAACACCAAGATTGCCTTCAGCGTATGCTTTGATATACGTTTCCCTGAACTCTACCGCATATATGCATTAAAGGGTGCTGAAGTAGTAATAAGCCCTTCAGCATGGTTTAAAGGGCCTTTAAAAGAAGAGACCATTAGATTTCTAGCACAAGCAAGAGCACATGAAAATACCATTTACCTAGTAGTAGCCAATCAGACAGGTAAGATGTTTACGGGTAGAAGCTTTATCGTTGACCCCCTAGGGGTTATACTATTAGATTTAGGCGTAGATGAAAAATACTACGAATACACTATAGACGTAGACTATATACAAAAGGTTAGGAAAATACTTCCAGTACTCAATTTAAGAAGGACAGATCTATACAAGCTTGCACCAATAGATTAGACTAGAGAAACAATTCAGTGAAGGACCACGTCTTCATAACCCGGAACAACCCGGGTTCTTAGGGGTAGGGGCTTCATCACTAAAAGTAAAACTTATATCTTAACCTTATAAAGCATAAAGGGGTAAATCATGGAGAAGAAAATAAAAATCCTAGGCATCAACGCATCACCAAGAAAATATGGTAATACATACAAGTTACTCAAAATATCCCTTGAAGCCGCTAAAAAACTAGGTGCAGATGTAGAATTAATACACTTATACGACTATGATATTAAACCATGCATAGGATGCTTAAGTGATGTTCAAAAAGCATGTAGATACCCATGTGTAATAGATGATGATGCCAAAATCATACTTGAGAAAATACTAAAAAACGACGGCCTCATAATAGCTACACCAACATATTGGTATGGTCCTAGCGGACACCTAAAGAATTTAATTGATAGAATGACAGCATTCGAGAACATGATATTCATAACGGGGAGAAGTCTTGTTGAAGGCAAGGTTGCAGGCTTCATAGCAGTAGGCAATGATAGTGGCAACATCTTAGCCATATCATATATGATGACAGTACTAAATAGCATGGGATTCATGATACCACCATGGGCACTAGCATACTACATAGGCAACGAAGATGTTCTTAAATCAAAGAACTCGATTATGGATGCAGCTAACGTAGGTAAAGTAATCGTGGATGCAATAAGAATGACTAAGAAAGGCCATGAATGGTATGATCCAAAAATACTAGAAAAAATACAATTAGACATTGACGCTATAAGAGGGTCAGCTAAAACAGAATATAGATCTCAATGGCCTATTAGAGAGAAAATTATACTTAAGCTAACTAAGCAGAAATAAGGCCGTATGTACATGTATGACCCACTTACTCTAACTCAAATAGTTGAAAGACATGTTTTAAGGAATAATTCAAGAAAGTATTATAGATTTAGAGTAGATAGATGGTATGGTGGAATAGTTACAGGAGATGTTATTGGATGTAACCTTAGATGTAAGTTTTGTTGGTCCTGGAGATTTAGCTGGAATTATAATATAAAAGGAGAGTATCTAAATCCCTACCAAGCGTTCCGTAAATTAGATTCACTTGCAAAGAAGACTAGAATTAGGCAGATAAGACTTAGTGGTGGAGAACCAACAATAGGGTTCAACCACTTAGTTAAACTAATAGATTTAGTTGTTAGTGAAGGCTATCATTTTGTACTGGAAACTAATGGAATTCTCTTAGGACTAAGTAAGGATTATGCGAAAAAGCTTGGAAAGTTTAGTGGAAGTAGTATAGAGATAAGAGTGTCCATTAAAGGAACAAGTCCTGAAGAATTCACTATGCTTACTAATGCTAAACCTGAATACTGGTACATTCAAATAAAATCGCTAATAAATTTAATTGAAGCAGGACTAAAGC
>WAML01000173.1 GCA_015522345.1 Desulfurococcales archaeon | reverse complement strand
TGATAATGACGATAGCATTTTAGCGAATTCCATGATAGCTAGTATAAGGAATAGTATTCCAGCCAATATACCCATGATACCTGATATCAGATCGAGTCCTCCTATAGCTCTGACTAGTACTGGAACACGTATGAAGGGGCCTCCCATAGTAATTAATCCTACTCCATCTTTGATGTAGAGTGCCCCCCCAACAATCAATGCTATAGTTATTAATAGAAGCCCTAGGTACGACATTAAGTCTTTTGCTGTTTTAGCTGTAGGAGCAAGGCCTCCAACAAGTAATCCTATACCTAGTAGCATAGCGGCTATACCTAGTACGCCTGAGTGCATAATTAGTACACTAGGTGAACTACTCCCAGCAGCTGAGAAACCAGCTATAGCAAAGAATACTCCAACGAGTATTACAAAGATCGAGTTCATCAACGTCATTGTGGGAGTATTCATAGGCATTCTAATAATGTACTTTAACACAATCATTAATAGTAAGAGAATACTTGCCCCAACAAGTCCAATACCTGTTACAAGAGCTCCTTGGAAGAACCCTATTCCTTTAAACAATATGTATAGAGGAACTATGAATACAGTTATCTTCAATAATATATCCTGCATAAAAAAGTCTATACTGGGCTTACTAATTGTCAATAGATACTTCATTCTAAGAAATAATATAGCTGATACTATCAATAATAGTATACCCGCTATAAGAAACATAGCAGAAGCTAATGTAACTCTAAGCCCTATGAAGAGCATAGAGGATATAGAGCGTATAATCAATCCTATTAAATACAGTATGATCCCGACCATCGATAGTTTGGGTAAAAGTGCTTGGAAACCAACATTACTTGGTTGTTGAGGATATTGGCTCAAAGCATTATTCACCTCATATTCACTTGATTAATGTTATCATGCAAGTAAAAAGACTTTCGCTCAAAACTAACAATAAGTATGGGAATCAATACTTTAACAAAGAATAATCATAGAGTTCATTACATCATGTACACTTATATAGTAATTACATTGAATAATTATATCGAATGTATAGAATCATGTGAGACATAGGGTATACTATATGAGTAGTTTATCTAGATCCAAAATAGTTGGATTAAAAGTATACACTATGGACGCCAAATACGTTGGTACAATAGAGGATCTAGTGATAAGACTTGAAGATCCATCGAATGTACTAATACTCATTAGAGGAAAGGACAATAAATTATATGAAGTCCCTATAAAATCTCTTGCAGCTATAGGTGATATAGCTCTATTGTCTAAAGATGTAGAGCTGAAGGAAGTAGTAGCTGGAGAAGAAAAAGCTATGACACAAGTAGGTGTAGAGAAGCCTGCTGAAGCACAAGCACCAGTTACTAAACCAGCTCCATCACCGACGCCTTCTGCAGCGGCTGCTAAACCTACTACTCCAACTACACCCCAAGTAACTACTCCACAGCCTCAAGTACAACAACCATACACTATGAAAACCCAATGGTATATACCAAGATGCCCCACGTGTGGTACAGCTCTAGCATATTACCTACAGTATAATAAATGGTATTGTCATAAATGCCGTAGATACGTAGATGTAAGTCCAGAACTACTATCTAAAGTACCTAGATGCCCTACATGCGGAGGCTATCTCTCATACATAGACCAGTATGGTAGATGGTACTGCTACCACTGTAGAAGATATTACAATGTCTAAAACCTAGAAAACTAGTAGAGAATATGTTTTAAATATAAAGTAGGGCTTTTACAGCTTTTTCCAGCTCCAGCAAATCATAGTTAAAATTATCGATGTTTAGCTAGAGTGGCTAGTTTAGAGAACTTAATAGACCTAGATAAAACAGATACTTACATCAATTCATTAAGGCGGTGACGTAGGTGGGCAATATATTGTTTGAATACTACATAATGAGTATACCATTAATAATAATTTTATCTCTAATAGTTAGTATTCTCATTGATAAAGCAAAAGTCTTGTTTATAGGCTTATTTCTATCTGGAGTACACGGTACTCTATTGTCTCTCTACTCTTTATTCTTTGCAGAAATTTCTTGGATTGAAAATACTGTTGTCGAACTAGGTGTATATAGACTATATTTGCTAACTGGATATCCAACTATGACTATGGTACTAATTTTATCAATAGCCATGATCTCTATACCTTTATACAGCATTTATTGTCTAAGATATAGACACGATTTTATTGATGTAAAAAAGTATTGGAGATACCTAGCTCTACTCTTTCT
>WAML01000172.1 GCA_015522345.1 Desulfurococcales archaeon | reverse complement strand
ATATTATTTGTAGAAACCCTTTATCCAATCATAATACCCAGTAGTAATTGTACATATATGATAAATATAAGAGTGATAAGCAATACAATGCTCTTTAAGAAGAGCTTCTTTAGAATATCTCCTTCTCTACCTATGAGTCCAACAGCTGATACTCCTATTGCAATACTTTGTAGACTAATCATTTTACCTATTACACCAGCTGTAGAATTAACAGCAGTTACTAGGTATGGAGGTAAATCAATTATCTCTGCTGTAATCCTCTGTAGTAAGCCAAAAAGTGCATTAGATCCTGTACTAGAGCCTGTTATAAAAGTACCCATCCACCCTATAAATGCAGAAGCTGCTGGGTAAATATTTCTCAGCATTGATAGAGCATAGCCTAGCGTCATAGATAGCCCTACATATTTCATTAGAAAAGCAATACCCACTACTTCAGCTATAGTTATTATCGCTAAAGAAAACTTCTTTAACACTCTAGAATAAACGCTATAGAGTATATTAGCTCTATTACTTCTACTAAAGATAGCTACTATAATAACTATTGTTGCAAAAACCATTGTTCCATGATGTAGAGGAGACCATGTATACTTAGCAGATAAGAAATCATTATATAGACTACTATATACTACATTATGGAGCATAGGTATCTCTATAGATAAAGCAAACAACTTATACAGTTTAAACAAGCCAGTAAACATCATCAATACTACAACAATTACCCATGGAATCCATCCACGTAAATAACTCCCACGGTACTCTGTAGCTTCTCTTCCAACTCTATACCTAACTCTATAATACAATACGAGTAAAATCATAGATACAAGCGGCGCTACAATACCAGTTAAATAAGCTCCTACATAAATAGAGGCGAGTAATACAGAAAAACCTAGTAGAAGCCCGGGAAGAAGTATAGAGTCTATTTTTTCTAACGAAATCCTTCCTTCAACAACATATGCTATCATAAAAGGTATTATAATGGATATAAAGAGTAGTTGAAAAGACGATATAATAGCCAACCTCCCTAAATCAAGGCCTGAGACAAGACTTAGTGTAGCAATAGGGACTCCAAGACTTGCGAAAGGAACAGTAATTGTATTAGCAAGCAATGATATAATTACTGCTTTAAATGGATCAAAGCCCATGGATACTAGAATAGTTGAAGCTACAGCAATAGGGAAGCCATATCCATCAATACCCTCAATTAAAGCACCAAAAATAAATGCAATAAATAATGCCTGAACAATAGGATCCCTAGGTATATTATATAGAATCCATTTCTCAAACGACTCCATTAACCCTAGTTCTCTAGACACTTCATATAATACTAGAGCATTAACTATAATCCAAGAAATAGGCCATAGAGCAAACAATACACCATACAAATAACTCGATATAACAATTTCTACTGGAGCCTTATAAACAATTAGAGCGACTAGTATACACAAGATACTAGAGATAAAAGCAGCTTTATACCCAGGCATTCTAGCTTTAGCAAGTAAAACAAGCATTACTATTAGAGGAGTAGCGGCTGAAATAGTAGATAACAGCATATTATTCAATGGATCTATTGTTTGCTCCCACATGCTATTACCCCACAACGACTCCTTTTATCGTAATAGTGTTTGTTATACATTTGAAAGACGGCTTTATCGTACTTATGTATAATGTTCTACGTTGTCCATCAACGCTTATTAATATACTTTATATGTTCAAATAATTTCTCTTTTTCTACAGAGAAGAACCCTATCATATGATCTCCCACTCCTCCAACCCATATAATGTAGCCACTATACTCGATTAACCCGTTCCCAAATATGACTCCAGGTCTATCTCCATAGAATTCATAAGCATTCTTCTTTGGAGAAAGCACATAATATGGTGTTAAAGCTATTAAATCACCTTCTCCATCAACTATTGCTAAACCATTTCTATAGACTCCATCAATACTAGATACTCCATGCCATCCAACAAGGTATTCGTTGCCACCAATCTTTAGAGTATTAGTAGACCAGCCAACTTTAACTTCCCAAGGTTCATTCGCTAATACAACATCTACTGTATCTACTTCAACAGAATAACTATCTATATCCAATAAACACTTCATACAGATCTCCAATTTCTTAACCATAGGGCGGCACAACATAGAGTATAGTCCATGCCCTATGGTATCTACTATAGCTGAATCTCTCCAAGAACTAGGGACATGGATTTCATCAAAATGTTTAATTCTAATATAGTTCTTAGATAAAACCCTATACCCTAGATCAACTAAAGCTATTCCTTGAAGACTTATCAATGGAGTTACATTAAATGTAGGTCTTAAGTGAGGATTCTCTGGATCAGGTGCAACGCCAGTATATAGTATGTAGAGTAAGTCATTGTAACGCCATACACGAGGGTCTTCACAGCCAAGGGCTAGTTCCCAGGGTTCGGTAGGATATAGTAGTACATTTACTTCAATAGGTTTTTCTAAATCGCCTGCTAAAAGATCCTCTATATCTATGGAGAATACTCCTATCATTGAAGCATAGTGGTAGTATCCAAAAATAATCCTGGGGAAAATATATAGTTTCTTAGACTCTAGATAAGCTCCTGGATTAAATACTGCTGAAGGCTTCTTCCTAATCCACTTAACAACAATATTTTCAGGAGTGATATAGGTTATTCGATCAAATATATCTATAGATAGTGGCTTACGTAACCCACGTCTAAATTTTATAGTAGATAGTATTCTATCATATAGTATTTTCTCTATAAAGCTAGATTTCTTAGTCCACGTCTTCTCTCTAATAATATCTTCGCTCAATACATACTCACCATAGAAGCTATTCTCTCCCTAAGAACACATGAATATTTCTTTCTTCGAATAAATGAAGTAGTTTCCGTGGTACTGAACAACATGCATTAACTATTTTGAGACGATACTTTCTTATAATACTCTTTGGGGGATTAACGATTCTATCGATTAAACCATTATTTACTAGTACATCATCAACCACAGACCTTATACTCCAAGGCCTCATACACCCGAGAGCTATTTCTGTATAGCTAGGTAATTTCATTCTACCATAACTTATTACATCAACTACATCTTCAACTGAAGGAACAGGCTTCTTATATAATGGAGTATTCCTAGTAGGTATGAATACTAAGAATATTACGATGTAGGGGTTAAAAGACCTAAGTACATCTATTGCATAATATTCTGATTCAATAGTTTTTCCCAAGCCTATAGGTATATGGGGAGCAATGTATTCTGGGCCATACTTCAACAGTATTTCGTAGGTTCTTATGTAGTCTTCGGGTGTTTTATTTAAGTGTTTTACATACTTTATAACGTGTTCATCAAGTATTATCTCATAGTCAATTATGTCTACACCAGCTTCTCTAAGTTTTATAGCTTTATCTTTGTCAATAAATCCTGTATGAACATTGATTATTATGTTGAAATTCTTCTTAATTTCTCTAATGATGGGGAGATAAGGCTCTATGGGCAAGTATCCTTCTCTAGTAAATCCCCCACTTAATAATATTCCTTTAACCCCTTTCTTTACAAGGTTTTTAACTAAGAAATAGAGTTGCTGTGGATTATTTACGTGCAACATAGACTCTAGATAATAACCCATACAGTATAGGCAGTTGAGCCAACACATAGTTCCAGTAATACTTATACTTGGAAAGACTTTACCTGGTATAAAGGCTATTGGTTTAACTCTATACACTTACTTATTGCCTCCAAAACTTCTTTTGCAATAGTATTCTTCAAGTTCTCAAGCATTTTTGTAGAAGGAATATTATAGAAGGGGCCTCTAGGGCTTTCGTTGTAATAGGGTCTATTACACCAAGGGCATCCACTTGTTAGAGTCGATAACATATATAGGTCAATAGCTTCTCTTACTTCATCGACTATATCTTCTCTAAAACACAATCTATTCTCTCTTACATAGAATATCTCGTTTAGCCTATAGCCCTTTAGTAAAAGTGTTCTAACAATTTGTGCCCTCCTATAATACTCTATACTAGGTCTACCTAGTGGATAACTCTTTAGTTTAGGCAATGGAGTATGAGCAAATAATGCTATATCTGCTCCCAAGCTAATGAGATTCTCCATAACACGGTATAGCTCTTGTTCTCTCTCGCCCAAGCCAGCAATTAAGTGGACGACAACTCTCCTATACCCAAATACGTCTAGAGAATCTTTGATGAAATTAATGTATTTGTTCCATGTATATGGTTTTCCAACTAATTTGAATATTCTAGGAGAAGCGGCATCGAGTCCTACTCCTATTCTATCTACGCCTAGACTCCTTAATTTATAGAGAATATCTTTATCTACAGGAGTTATTGCTACACTCACGGGTATATCGAGTCCTAGTTCCTCGAATTTCTTAACTATATAGATTATTTCTTCTATGAATTCATTCTTGATAACACTCTGTATACATATTCTCTTAAACAATCTCTTGCCCTTCTTCTCGAGGAAGTGGAGAAACTCTCTTAATTCTATCTTAGGCCATGAGATTCTTGCTAACATATCCTTCCTTAAACCACTATTTACACGACTTTGTATACAGAAAATACAGTTACCGCTACAGCCTTTATCTGAGTACTGGAGAATATAGGCTGTATAAGGTTTCTCAAACATTCTAATACTTTCTTTCTTAAGTAGTGCTAAAGTTCCTATGGAAGTCCTTATATAGATCTTTTCTCTACCATCCAATGCACGGAACCTGTTAAATAACGTATAATCTCCTATATATTATAGATAACGGGTTTATCCATGTAGTTGTAGAAGAGCTGGTGGTTTATTTTGGAGAAGTGGAGACTAATAATTGATGAAGGCGATGTATACTGGAACATGGCTGTAGATGAAGCAATGCTTATTCTGCGAGAGAAGAATATTATTCCAAATACTCTTAGATTATATGTTTTCAAGCCAAGTAGTGTAACTATAGGTAGATTCCAGAAGTTAAGGGAAGCTGTAAATCTAGAGTACCTTTTGGAGAACAAAATATCTTTTACAAGAAGAATTACTGGAGGAGGTTCAGTATACCATGATGAAGGAGGGGAAATAACATATTCTATTGTAGCAAGTATAGATAGTATATCAAGAGATATTATAGAGAGTTATAGGAGAATATGCATGGGGATAATATACGCTATCAAGTCCTTCGGCTTAAACCCTGTTTTTAAGCCAATAAATGACATAGTAGTCAATAATAAAAAGATCTCGGGTAGTGCTCAGTCAAGGAAAAAGAATGCTCTACTACAACATGGGACACTCATGTATAATACGAATTTAGATATTCTAGAGAAGACTTTGAAAGCACCAAAGGAGAAATTGGTGAGTCATGGAGTATCTAGGATAAGGGATCGAGTTACAACTCTATCTATAGAACTAGGCTATATAGTTAGTAAGAGAGAAGTAGTTGATGCACTAATAACTGGTTTCTCTAAAGCCTTGAATATAGAGTTTTATAGAGACCATTATAGCGAAGAAGAAGAGAAACTAGCTTCTAAACTAGTTAAGAAATACAGTAGTCGTGAATGGATATATAGTAGGTGATTGTAATTATATGGAGAGTGTAAGAAGAGTTTTTAGAAGAGAGAAAACACTTACTATTGAAGCATTAATTGATTTAGAAAACCTAGTTATTAAAGACATTACTTTATCCGGAGACTTCTTTGCTTATCCCGAAGAATTATTTGAAGAACTCGAAGATTCTCTAAAAAACATGGAATGTAGGAAAGCTATAGAAATTCTAGAAAGCTATAGAGATAAACTAATGCTAGTGGGTGCTTCAATTGATGACATAGAGTTATTTATTAAAGAAGAGTGTCTCAAAGACTAGCATTGTATTAGGAGAAAGATAGTAGTTACTATTATAACACAGTTAATAATAGAGTATAGTCCTAGAGAAAATAGTTCTAGTTAGGGTGTAGTCTATTGGCTACAATGAAGGAACTTCTACAGGAATTTCATAAATACATAGGTTTTTGGAGGAAAGTAAGCCCTGAACAAATACAGAAGTTTATAGAGCTACTACAAGCTATAGAGAAACCTGGAAAACTAGATACAAAGACTAAAGAGTTAATAGCAGTAGCTATATCCGTTGTAGCTCAGTGCCAGTGGTGTATAGCATTTCATGTTAAAACAGCTCTAGACTATGGAGCTACTCCTGAGGAAATTAGAGAAGCTGCATGGGTTGCAGTATTAATGGGTGGAGGACCCCAGTTAGCCTACATGCAATTAGTTGAAGAAGCACTAAAAGAGTTTGCTAAAAAAGAGTGACAAGCTATTACCGTTACAGTACTAGTTAAACCTAAACAGTTTTTCAAAATAATTAACATTAACAAGGATATGTAAAGAACTATTTTAT
>WAML01000171.1 GCA_015522345.1 Desulfurococcales archaeon | reverse complement strand
GTGGTACTGCATATATTCCTCTACGCTCTAAGTAGGGGAATATTAGCATCTGTACTTTCCTATAGTGGAGACGTATCTTCTTAGCTTCTACAAGGAGTGTTCTAAGCTGTCTAATATAGTCTATAGCTCCTTCTTTACTAGAGTTCTTTAGTGCATTGGCATAGAGGCTTAGGGCCTCTGATATCTTCATGATTTCTTCATTTTCTCTAAGTAGTAGATCTAGTGGATGTCCTTCAGGAACTCCTGTTAGACTCCTCTCTTGCAGATACTCTCTAAACAACTCGACATGTAAGTCACAGAGCTTCAGTATATCATTTACTGATATCCCGTCTCTAATTAACTCCTGCTCTATAATAGGTATTTCAAAAGGAGATACTTGTGATAATAAATTCCTAAATTTCTTCTTAATACTCTCTATATCTTCTCCTTGATGTATAAGCTTAAGCACATTCTTTAGTGCTTCTACTTTACTTTTATTAACACTTATAGATGACACGCGTCATACACCCGGGAATACAAATGTATAACGCTGTTAATAAAGGTTTCTGATTTCCTAAAACACTCTAGAAAACCGCGACTGTGCTTGTATGTGCTAGTTTTAAATCTACACTGTTTTAATTTACTTAAATAACCTTATCCAATAACGTCTGGTAGACAACGTTACCAATAGTATTGGGGGTAGTAGTACTATAGCTTCTATAGGGTGTACATTGATATACTCTATACTACCAGCTACTCGTAATAATGCATACCTTATTATAATGAACGGGGTTAGCTCTAGTAATATGTACGAAACTATGGATAGGAATTTTACTATACTACTACGCACTATATAGCTTATGAATGCTAGTGGCGGCGCTATAATACACAGAATTGTTATATATAATAGTATATCCACTCCTAAATAACTAGATAACGTTACTCCATATCTCTCAATAAATTCGAGAATATTTATACTGAATCTATTTGGCCAGCTAATATACGGCAGTACTAGAGATAATGTAGAAGCAGTATACGATATAATTGCTAAGCTTAGCTCGCCTAAACTAGGCTCTATATGCCATATCAGGATTACTCCTATTAGGAGAATTGATAAGTACATCACTATTAATCCGGTAAATAATCCTCCTCTAGTAGGCACTGTAGTGTATGTAAATGAATCTTCTTGATATACTCCAATGGATTCTATAGGGAAAAGAAATGGAGTACTAGGGCCAACTACAAAGTACTTAGTTCCTTTAATAGATAGTCTATATGCTGATGAAGAGCCGTTTATGTATGTATAGTATATAGGGTTTTCACTATATGTTTCTAGACGACATAAACTATACTTACCTATATCTTCTCCTCTAAAGACTTTATCTAGGAATGCGAGAGAAGTATTTATCCAGCCCGGATATGCTTTGTAATGGTTATTATTTGGTGCAATAAATGCTACTACATCAATGCATTTACTCTTCATAATATTTACTGTGACTATGAATCCCTCTAGGGGAAAGAATTCATCGTGTGTAGAGAATAGGATTAAGAACTTCTTATCTGGACTAGCCAGTCTAATATAGGAGAGTGGGTCTATCAACGATATTTTCTTCAAGAGATCTAGTGAGTAACTTCTATTGTCGCCTACGACAAAGTTGGCTAGTCCACCAGACTTTATCATACATTCTATACAACCGGATGCAACAACTACGACGCCAGCTACTACATCTTCATGAATGCTTGTGACAACTAGAGTAGTTAATCCACCCATTGAGGCTCCTGCTACAGCTATTTTACTCGAGTCGATAAAGTCTATCTTCTTTAATACTTCAATGCCTCTCACACCAGCTACATATACTTGGTAAAAGAGGTTTTCAGTAATATTATCAATTTTACTAGCTGCATCTCTCCACCCACTGGAGCCAATAATACATGATTCTCCATGCCCGGGGGCATCTATTGCATACACTACATATCCTTCACCAACGAGTATATCGACTAATGGATAGTCTCTAGTATACATTAAATGACTCTGTCCAAGGCCGTGAACTAATAATATTGCTGGTAGCTTTGATTGTTCCTTAAGAAACTCTTTATTATAGTAAAGCCATCCCTTTACACGGCATTCCGGAGTCCAGGGGAATAACGCATAACTTATTTCCTCAATAACTATATCACCACTATATTCTATGTCTTCTATTCTTATGCCAAGGTTTTTGCCCCAATCAAAACTCCATAGTTCTAGTATACTTACTTCATCAGCTATATAGGGTTGTTCGTAATGTTTTATTGATGGATTTATTAAACTCAGTATATTCATAGTAGCGATACATAGTAGGAAGAACATTATTAAATAAGCTAGGTAATTTGATACAGTTATTCTTCTACGCATAAGGTATTCACGCTGAATAGCTTAGTTTACTACTTATAGTTAAGGACGCATTCTAATTTAACACATAATAATATATTCTCCTAAAACTATAAATTAATCGACCAATAAAATCGCATTGGCTAGTTCAATAAAAATACTATACTAGCTATATTAGAACTATGATTTCTTTCAAATAGACTACATACTCCTATAAAAGCATTGACGCGGCATTATAGTAGATAATAGTATAGCTATTATTCAGATAAAAAATCCTTGTTTTACTTTTTCTTCAATTACATCT
>WAML01000170.1 GCA_015522345.1 Desulfurococcales archaeon | reverse complement strand
GACTATAAATAGAGCAGAAATACAATAAATAAAGTATTCACCTAAACGATATTAGCTCTCAATACAACAAATAATAGTCTATTTTGAGAGTGTTTACTCAAATATAGAACGCCTGTATGATGTCTGAACTCTAGATATGTTGTTTCAAGAAATATAATACTAGTCTTAAGTATTGAAATAAATAATCCAAAAATGTACACTGTAATAAGAAGTAATTGGCGGCATTAACGATTATGGTAGAGTAGGTTAAATATACTATAGGGTAGTTAAGTAGGGATTAACTACACCAACAAAATACATAGCCTACCATAAATTTCGTGGAAACCACGGTATTACCATAGTGATCGACTTATTTTGCACTATGTACAAATGTATAATACAGAATATCATATATTACGGCTCAAAGCAAACACATAAATGAAGATACAAACCCACCCCATTAGTTCACCTAACACTATATGTAGGATAGAATACATTGTATTGACTCTAAGTACAGACTACTCTAGAATAGAGGTAAAAATACTTGTCTTTAGAAATCTTTCCTAGATAACTATATTATTGCCACTAGATTTAGATTATAGAGAACAATAGTATGCGATAAAGAGATGTTGAGGTATGAGTTCCTCTTACAAACTATTAGCCACAGATATAGACGGTACTCTAACAATAAATAGGAGTACTACAACAATAGATCCTCAAGTATTCTATTGGATGAGGAAAGTAGAAGAAAAAGGAATTATCATAGCACTCGTTTCGTCAAATGCACTACCTATAGTAGTAGGCTTGAAGAAGTACATAGGACTAAAAGGGCCAGCTGTAGGAGAATCTGGAGCATACATATACTATACTCCAGATAAAATAGTCACTCTAACCAACAAGAATGTTAGAAAAGTATACGAAGATGTTGTAGCACGTTTCAGAGAATATGTAGTTCCTTCTTGGCAAAACCTCTTTAGATACTATGACTTTGCCTTAAAAATTAAGAGAGAGTATAGAGAGAACGCATGGAGTATTTACGAGGATATAAAGAATTATGTAGAAAACAAATACACCTATGCTAAAGTAGGCTATAGCGGCTATGCTATACATATAAAACCCGTAGACGTCGATAAAGGAAGAGCTATAGAACATATAATGAGAGAATATGGATTTAGTAGAGAAAATGTAATAGCTATAGGAGATAGCGTCATGGATACAGAGTTATTTAGGGTAGCGGGACTAAAAATTGCTGTAGCCAATGCTGATAAGGAATTAAAGAAACAAGCCGACATAGTACTCAAAAAACCCAGTGGCTATGGATTCCTAGAGTTAGCTAAAATGCTTATAGAAAACAAGATATAGTTATTAATGGAGTGAATCAGTTATTTAACAACTTTTACAACTAAGTCATTCCTAAACCATAGATCGTGTTGTGGGAAGGGTATTTCTATTCCTGCTTCAGACAAGGCTTTCTTCATTTTCCATAGAAGTTCTTTCTTTACACTAATCCATTCTTTCGACGGAACCCAGACTCTTACTTTAATATCAACACTACTGCTTCCCAGGTTTTCTACAAAAATATCTGGCTCAGGATTAACCAATACCAGTGGATGTTCGTTAACTACCTTATAGAGTACTTTAATAGCTTTTTCAGCATCTTCTTTATATGCAATACCTATCACAAAATCTATTCTCCGAGCAATATTACTTCCTATATTCTTTATTATAGAATTAAATACTTTCTCATTAGGAATACGTATTAGTATTCCATCTAAGCCGAGTATTTTAGTAGACATAGCAGAGATATCGGCAACTACTCCAAGACTCCCATCAATTTCGACAAGATCCCCAGGTTTTAATGGTCTTTCCCAGTATAGGAACAACCCCGATACTAGATTTGCTGTAACACTCTGTAAGGCAAAACCCAGTATAATACCTAGTATACCGCCTGCAATAACTAGTCCTGTAAGGTCTATTCCTAAGGTTCCAAGAGCTGATATAATGAATAAAATAACAAGTATATAGTAGACTATTCTAGCAGTCAATAAACTTATTTGCTGAGGAAGAAATCTTATAAGCAATTTATACAGAATTCTACGAACAACATAAGCTATAGCTAGTCCTACAGCAACAAGCGTTATCGCTAGCAGTAGATGTAGCCAGTTAATACTACTTAAGATAGTGAGTATAGATATTGTTGTATTATCCAAGACTATATCCCCCATAACATCTCGGTTTTGGGGAGTATACGTGGAGGCTTTAGATCGGGTGGATCATCTATAGCTACAACATTTCTTACACGTATATCCCCATACGTAATTATAGCCGTTGAACGAGATGTTATAGTCATGATTATGTCTTGAACATAAGAACTCCAAGTACCAGCAATATAGTAAAGCCTAAGTATGTGTGAATCAAGTAGAACCTTACTTACTTCTACCCATTCCTTTGTCTTATTCCTAATAATCAAGTGGGCTATAGAATAACCTATTTGCGGCTCTGGCTCTTCAAAGTATACTTTACTTATAGAATACCTTGCTATAACTCCCTCGTTTGGATGACCGTATAATGTATACTTAGTCCTAGTAATAGGGAATACATCTAGTATGGAGAATTCATTCTTTTTATACACGTAAACAGCTATGTCTACTGGAACTTGTATAATTATATGAGTTTGTGAAAAAGGAGCCAATTGTACAGGTTTTTCAAAATCTATTAATACATAATTAGTGATCTTTTTAGGGACAAGAACAGGATACATAGGAATAACAAGCATTTTCTCTAGTCCAACAACTACTTTACTAAGTATAATCTCCATTTTGCTCTTGGCCGTCCTTGTATAAATAAATACATTACTGTCTCGAGAAGTAATAGCTATCTTATACTCTCCTATAACATATTCACCTTCAGCTAACATACCATATCCTTTATTCATGCAACTAAAACCCCTGTTCAATACCATATATAAAGTTCGTAGACTATGGTGTTCTAGTCTAAAAATCTATTAGAATATAGAACCACTCTTAAATAGAGAGGTATATGAAGATAAACTGGTGTAGAGATATGTCTGTTGAAGGAACTTGGATAATTGTATTTACTACAACATCTTCAAAAGAAGAAGCTAAACGTATTGCAAAAAGTATTGTAGAGAAAAAAATAGCTGCATGTGTAAACATAGTGGATAATATAGATAGCATATATTGGTGGAAGGGATCTATTGAAGAATCTAAAGAAGCTTTATTAATTATAAAAACTAAGATTAACCTACTTGATAAACTTATAGAAGAGATTAAGAAAATACATAGTTATGAAGTTCCAGAGATAATCGCTATTCCAATAATAGCTGGTCTAAAACAATATCTAGAATGGATAAATGAATCTGTTTCTTCGACGCAAGGCCGGTAGCTAGTACATGTTAATGCTACTAGGTTTTACATAAAATGGTATTTTTCCTTTATGATAATCTCTTATGATGGTCCTAGCCGCTTCTTCTATTAATGGCTCCTTAGTCTTTTTGTAAAACCAGCCACGTTTTATAGCTATTTGCTCAAGTATTTTTAATGGATCTTTTTCAGTTATTCCATATGCCGATTTAATAGCGTATGGATTATGTTTAAGTATTTCATTAATTAACATGATAGCGGGTTTTACAGGGTCATCCAATTGCTCTGGTGATGTGCCTCTTATTATTCTTTCTAAAGGACCTCCTTCAACAGGTATAACGCCTGGCGTATCGATCATTAGTATTTTAGTGTCGATTCTATATAATTGTATATGGTGTGTATAGCCTGGACTCCCAGGTATAGGGCTTGTGGATGCAGAGTGTTTTCCTTTTAATGCATTAATTATAGTTGACTTACCTGTTTTAGGGTAGCCAACAACAGCTACTACAACGGGAAAAGCAGGCGCAACTTCCTTTATTTTCTTACGCAAGATCCTAGTACCCTTATGGTCTCTAGCAGCTATATATACGGCATTGTATCCCTGTCCTCTAAAGATTCTTGTCCATTCTTCTACAATACTGCGAGGAACAAGATCACTTTTATTCAGTACAAGTATTAGTTCACGACCCATATTCTCAACTATTCTCTCCAATCTCGTACTCCTAGTTGTAAGAGGAGTTCTAGCATCAAGTACTTCAAGTACTATATCAGCTCTCGATACAACAAGCTTAAGGTCTCTCCAATTGGCTAATATAAAGCTCCTTCTAGTTACCATTATTATCCATCCTTCTACTACATTGAGTCTACTAAGTATAGTTATTAAGCTGGTTTATATACTAGCATGTAAAGAGAATACGAGCTAAACTAGTAAGTATACTAAATCTAAAATACTATGGCAGGTGTAGATGTTATTGAAACCCATTTATAAATGCAGTATATGCGGTAAGTATATAGAAGAACCTGTACATTGTGGTAAAAAAGCTATATTACTACTAGATAGTAAGCGGAGGCTTATGTTAAGTAAACTAGTTTCAGGTCTCTTGAGACACTATCCTTGGGAAATAGGTATTTCCCTAGATAGAGAAGGCTGGATCTCTATAGACGATCTTGTCAATGGCATAAAAACTAAGTGGAAAAACAAACATCTATATCAATGGGTTACGCGAGAACACATTATAGCTCTAGCCGAACTAGATCCCAAAGGAAGATTTGAGGTATCTGGAGATAGAATTAGGGCTAGGTATGGACATAGTGTACTCGTCCGTATTGAATATGAGATAAACTATCCTCCCAAACTATACCATGGGACATCAATCAGTAAATTAAATAGTATTTTAAAACAAGGATTGAAGCCCATGAATAGACTATATGTACATACAACTATTAGTAAGTCGGATGCCCTACTTAATGCTAGAAGGCATGGTACTCCTGTTGTTTTAGAAATTAACGTAGAGTGTTTGAGGAGAAACAATATACCAGTGTATAAAGCTGGTAAAACAGTATATTTGGTGCCATATGTGCCTCCAGAGTGTATTGCTAGAGTTTATTAAAGGATGTCTACTCTTTACTACTAGAACTACTTATACAAGTCTTTAGAGCTTCAATAATGTATCGAAGATTTTCACTCAATAACGCTATGGATGCATAGTATTTTAATAGTTTATAGTTCTTAACGTTTTTAGGTAATACACCTTTATTTTGGAGATAACGTATTTTCTTTACTAATTCATTAATATTTTTACCCATACTAGATGCTACATCATATAATGTAGGATTTTTAACTATATTTTCTAGGAAACTTTTTTCTTCAGGAGAAAGAGGCTCGTGTATTGTAAAGATTTTTATAGATTCAGCTAGTATATCACTAAATACTTCCCTAATGATTATTTCTAGTTCTTCCGGTTCTATAAGAAAGTAGTTACTTAGTTCGATAACTTTTATTCCTAGTTTCCCCGAAAGTGCTTGAGCTGCGTCGTCTGCGAAACCCTTTGCTATTACCAATGGCTTTAATCCTAGAATTAAGGCATTGACGTAGGCTTGTCGTAGACCTGTTACATCTATATTACCTGCTTTTATTTCTACAGCGTATTTTTCGCCTTTTTCATCTTCTACAATAGCATCTACTTCACCAACTTCGATCCCACTTATCTTAATCTTTTTACGTATATCTATGACCCTGTACCCTAGTTGCTCTAATAGTTCTACAGCGATTCTCTCACTACTACGCCATCGCCTTTTGGCGGATATCGTCATAGACGCATCCTCCTGTAC
>WAML01000169.1 GCA_015522345.1 Desulfurococcales archaeon | reverse complement strand
ATGTAGGCTTAGTCTTAAGTCCTTACTTAAGAAAACTCGTTAAGAACTTAAGATATATTGTTCTAGACGAAATGCACGTTTATGAAGGAGTACTGGGTTCTCATGTAAGAGCCGTTATAGCTAGACTAAAGACTTTCATAAGAAGAAACGATCTACAGTTCATAGGGTCGAGCGCTACTATAGGTAACCCTGAAAAACATGGAGAAATATTGTTTGGTGAAAAAATAAGAGTTGTTAAAGGACCTACTTGGAGAAGAGGAATAGCGTATCATGTAATGGTATCTACAGGATACTTGTCACGATGGACTGTAGCAGCAGGTGTTGCAAGTATATTATCTGAATTGGGCTTGAAGGTACTTGTTTTTGTTGATTCTCAACAAATGACTGAAGTTCTAGCTAGAATTATACGCAGAAGCTTTAATAAAGAATTTCTTGTCCATAGAGCTGGATTGTCTCCTGAAGAAAGAAGAAGTGTTGAAGCAAGGCTTATAAAAGGAGTTGTAGATGGAGTTGTAGCAACTCCTACACTCGAACTAGGAATTGATGTAGGCTACTTAGATGCAGTAGTACTTGTTTCGCCTCCTCCAACATACGCTAAGTATATCCAGAGAGCTGGAAGAGCAGGTAGAAGAGGAAGAATTGGATACATATTTCTAATACTTGGAGATGACCCTATCGATTCATATTATGAACGTAATCCTGTTGAGTATTACAGTCAGGAAATACCGCCCATATATATTGAGCCAGATAATGAAGAAGTACTACGTGTTCACGCACTAGCTCTCCTACTCCAACAGGGAATGGTTTCTAAGAGAAGTCGTTTGGGAAAACTATGGAGGAATATATTTAAGCAATTAGTGAGTGAAGGACTAGCTGTAGAAACTGGTTATGCATACTTTCCTGTTTGGAGGAAAGCTAGGTTAGAATTATTAAAGTCTATGAGTATTAGGGGCGCTGGTCCTAGAGTAAAGATCGTTGATAAAGAAAATAATAGAGTCATTGGCGATCGAGAATTACCTATGGCTGTACTAGATCTTCATCCTTATGCAATATATCTTCATAGTGGACATGTTTACCAAAGTATAAAACTTGATCTAGAGAATAAAGAAGCACTTGTCCAGAAACTACCAGAAGATATACCATTTTATACAAGGCCCTTGTATACTACTGATGTAGTTGACTATGAAGTACTTGAGGAAAGAGTGAGTTCAAGAGGTATTCCTTTAGCATATGCAAAAGCAACTATATCTATTATTGTAGAAGGCTATGCTCTCTACTCAATATTTGAGTCAAGTAAACCAACCTCTATAGAATATCTAGACGAACCTATATCATATACGTATACAACAAGAGCTTTATTCATAAAATATCCTTACGTAAATGAATGGGATATTATGGATAATGCTGAAGCATTTCATGCAATAGAGCACACACTTATATCAGCTGCAAGACCTGTTTGTGGAGCAGGATTAAGTGAGTTAGGTGGCATAAGTTATCCGAGCGGAGACATTGTTGTATATGATAGTGCTCCTGGAGGAAGTGGATTAGCGAAACTCCTCTTCGAACGCTTTGAAAAAGCTGAAGAAATAGCCTACGATATAGTTAGTAAATGCAAATGCGAAGATGGTTGTCCACGATGTATATACAGTCCATACTGCGGTAATAATAACAAAATATTATCTCGTAAGAAAGCACTTTATGTGTTAAAGAATGTATTAAAAACTAAGTATAGAGTAAAAGAAAAACCAGTAAGTAATAGATATGGTAGACCAATTGCATAAAACATATGGGGATGACCGGGGCCTCTACTAGACGACCTAGTCATAATAAGGGGATGAGTGTTTCACGGACCGGGGGACCTCATCATTTATGAGTTTTCTTCCGCCATATAGTGAATAAAGCTACAGTCAGTATGAATATAACAGTAATAGCCAAAACTATACCTATAAGACTCTTATTTATCCAGCCATTAGCGTGACTTGGCATTTCACTAACTACACCCGTAGTTCTAGTGGGATAGCCAGTTGACGGTTTATAGGATGTATTTGATATCAGTGATGGCGAGGCTGAAGTAGTAGGGGATATACTAGTTTGCACAGCAGATATATTAAGTATAATATTGACTCCTTCGACTTCCTTAGGAAATACTTCCAGCAACGTATTTACAATATCTTTGTTATTCGTTTCTCCGACTACTATGTATTTGACCAATATTTTAGGCTGACTCGATTTATTGAAACTAGCAATTTTTATTGTCAATCCATCAAAGGATATATTATGCTTTTTAGTTACAGTAGCAGTTCTAGAGTTAAACCGGAATGACAGCATATTTAGTTCTCTATCAATTAGAAGTTTTAGTTCAATACATTCATTCTCTATATAGCCTAGAAAGAACCATTCGTTCTGTGTACCTCCTATACCATATAAGCTTGGATACTGTATCCTAGGGTCCTTTTGGATGTAGAATCCATAGGCATACACTCCGTAGGGAGTTATATTCTTTGAATCAAATATTATAATGAAGTAACTATAATTAGGCATATATAGGATACAAGTATTTACAGCTAAAATAGTGTAGTTTTGCTTAATTTCTATAGGGAATCTATTGAAATAGTTAGAGTAGAGCATTATAGAAGCATTAGTGTACGCAATTTGATCGCTAGAGTAGAACATTTCATTAAACACTATACTATTCGATATGATGATAAATAGTATTGCTAGAGATAATAATTTACTTGCACTAAATTTTATCGTCGGGTATCACCTAGATACTGTATATTTGAGGCTACTACTATTTAGTTACTTAACCTTATCATGTACTTATTTTTAATCGATGCAAATGCTTTGCTTCAAATATATAGTGAGGAGAGAAGTGAACAAATAACTGTCAATAGCTACTGATATTGTCTAGCTGCAGCAAGTCTTCCTTCAATATAGTGTTTATTCCGGATAAAACTTTCTTGCGCTAGCGTCTCTAATGCTATTGATACTATGGCATCAGCTAAATCAGCTCTAATAGAAACTTCTACACCATTTACAGAAACTCTAGGCTTAGAACCAGGCATATATACTTGCATTAAAATGGGTTCTATACGTAGTTTCTTCAATTTAGCCATAGCTATATAGACTGCATTTAATAGATGGGCATCATCTATACTACCATATGTAATAGAAATGTAGACTCTCTCACGAGCCACACTCCATCCCTCGAAATAATTTATGGTATTAAGTTATAGTTAATAAAGGAGCTATTAAGTGATTTCATCTCATATAATATTTTATATATACAGGTAATACCACGTTAATACATTCTTACATTTTTTAAATACACACAATAATCTACGTATCAATAGGGTGCTATATATTGACTAAAAATATTAGTTCAAGAGCGAAGGAACTACTATATATGATCGAGAGTAAATATGTGTCATTACTTGAAGAACTCCGTTTTCGCGAAGAAGAATTGCTTAGTAAAAAACAGTTATCAATAAATGAAGCAATAGAATTAATGGGTATAAGAGCAGCTATCAAAGTTATACTAGATGAACTAGGTATATCATCCCAAGAAATCGATCTATTAAAGAATATACACACAAGAGAAAAAGCAAGTATTGAAGCTTAAACTTCTTGTCACACTAGCTTATCACTATTAAGAAAAGACCAAAAGATTAAAGAAGAATATTAAGGAAGGTCCGCGCCCGCTTTTAGTATAGTCAGTCATATCCCTTAAGGGATCATTCTCTCCCGGGTTCCTCTTCATCCCAGTAGTACTATAGTGGTGTAGCTATTTAATAGTTTACATTACTCCTTTAACTTAAACATTTGTTCTATTGATTACTAATCTTAAATGGTTCAGGGAATATCTCGCTAAGTTTAACTATTAGAGTCTCTTTAGACACTATACTATGCATTATAATGAGAGCGTCTTTGTTGAATTCTGCTATAACTTGTCTACATGCTCCACAAGGAGGTATAGGTTTTGGATAATCGGTTACTATTGCAATTGCAACAGGTATTCTCTCACCATCAGTTATCATAGATGCTATCGCAGATCTCTCAGCACATATGGTTAATCCATAACTACTATTCTCTACATTCACTCCCAGATAGACCTTATTGTTGCTACCAAGTATAGCGGCTGCTACGTGAATACCGCTATAGGGTGCATAGCTGTTCTTCAAAACTCCTTTTGCTTTATCAATGAGTTCATTAATTAATGATATAGATACTTCTGCCTCCAAATCCATACACCAAAATATAGAACCTATCTAAGGGATCAATGGGTAATCTAATAATATAGTAGTTGAAGTATTTATGTGTTTATT
>WAML01000168.1 GCA_015522345.1 Desulfurococcales archaeon | reverse complement strand
GTGAATAGCTAGTGATAGTACTAGTAATGTTATGGTTAGAGCTATTAATAGGATTACTCTATATGTCTTGTCTATGCTCTTTCTACGGCTTAACGTAGTATTTATACTCACTTTTATTACCCTTACTATGATTTACGTTTAGAGTGATAGGGTTATGATAGTGCATGTTAGTGTTAAGTGTATCATTGTTGATAATAGTATTATTTTTATAGCATCTACTACGTGTTTAGGCTTTATGCTCTCTAATGGACTGCCTAGTGAGTAGTGGTTGGGTTTAACTAGTCTTATTCTTAATGCACCAGCTATAGCTGACATAGGATGCCCTGCGTTAATGCTTTCAGTTTTGCTATGATCTCTTAACCATATCCTTAGTGCATTTCTCCAATCATAGCCTAGGATCAGTGAGGATAAGATTATGTATATTGCTGCTAGCCTAGCTGGTACATAGTTGATTAGTGTATCTAGTTTTGCTGAAAACCATCCCTGATCTCTTAGTTCTGGTGTCTTAAATCCTACTACTCCATCAAGTGTATTGATGAGTCGTTGAATATAGGGGCCTAGTACGCCTAGGAATGGATAGTATAGTATTGGTGATACTATTCCGTCAACAAGGCTTTCAGCAAGAGATTCTATGGTAGCAGATAGGACTTGTTCATTGTTTAATTGGAAAACATTTCTTCTAACAAGTTGTTGAGCCCAAATTCTAGCTCTAAGCCAATCATTAGTGCTAGCATAGCTTTGTACCTTTAAAGCTATCTCAACCAATAATCTAATAGAGAAACTAGTTTTGAGAAACCATGATGTAAGTAGAAGCCATAGAACTAGTCCTAGGAAATTTTTGGCACTCCAGGTAAGGTAAAGCAATATTATTACTGGTGCGGTATGGACTGCCAGACAGGTTAGTGTAAGTAGGACTCCATAAAGTCTACTAGCATATGGTTTAACTAGCTTACTAGCAAGAACATAGCATGTGTGGACTGGATGTATTTTTAAGAGTATACTTGAATGGAATGGATAGATATAGTCCAGAATTAATGCTATGCTAAGACCTAGAAGTAGTAGAGGCCCATTACCAGTTAAGCTATGGTATACACTGGTTAACCACAATATGGTTGCACCAAGCAATTATTTATAGTTAGATAAGAAAAATGTTAGAGAGCAAACTCGACGATAACGTATCTTAGGGTAAAATATTATTTTTGACCCTGGTTAAGGTTTCCTTGGTGACTCGTAGTTGAAGTATGTTAGAGTACTTGGTATCGTGGGCTTATTGTCTATAATTACTACTTGGACAGCTATATTAGTGGCAATAGCCTTATCTAGATGCTTTGATTTGTACTCTATGGCTTTAAGTGATCTAGGTGACTGGATTACTGCCTGCAATGGTGATCCATTATGTCTTGTAAACTGTAATAGGCTTAGCGAGCCAGTATTTAATTATGGCTTAATTATAGGTGGCTTAATGTTAGCTATTTCAACTATAAGCTTATACAAGTTTTCAAGATCGTATTCAATACTATTAACTATGGCGGGAATATCGTTAGCTTTAGTTGGGTTTTTACCTGAAAGATATGGTGTATATCACTTTATGGCTGCTCTTGTATTCTTCCTATTACTACCTATAGCTATGGTTGTTTACTCTAAGCTTAACTGGAGGAGTATTCATGGGAAACTAGCAATTGTTCTAGCACTTATATCGGTTATGGGTATAGTTTTGTTTATAGCTATAAGGATGAAGATAGTTAACTTGGGATACGCTATACCTGAAATAATAGGTGCATTGCCAGCAAGTATATGGATATCTATGTTATATGTTGGAGTTTTACGGAAAGGAAAGCCTACCTAATTCTGTACTACAAGTATTTATCGTTGTGTTGATTTGATGAGTAATATGCTTTGTTTATTTTACTGTGATGTCTTTTCTTGTGTTAGGGTTTAACTGTGTAGTATAGTCTTTTTCTTTTCTTGCCCTTATTCTGGGCTTTTATGAAGACTATTTCTCCTATTTCTCTAGTATTTCTTACGTGGGGTCCTCCATCAGCTTGTATGTCTATGCCTGGGATTTCTACTATGCGTAGGTACTCTATTTCTGGGGGCATACGTGATGCTAGTTTTACTATTCCAGGTATCTTTAATGCTTCTTCGCGTTTAAGCCAGTATATTTTGACCTCTATTCCCTGTTTTACTATTTCATTGGCTTTTTCTACTGCTTTACGGAATATTTCTGGATTGAATTCTTCTAGGCTATAGTCATCGTAGGCTTTATCTGGGCTTATGTGTCCTCCAGTTATTAGTGCACCATAGTCACGGTACATTATTGCTGAGAGTATGTGTGCTGCTGTATGTAGTCTCATTATCCTGTATCTTCTATTCCAATCAATAATGCCTTTTACCTCGTCTCCTACCCTAATATTGTGGTTTGGGTTTTCAAGATAATGTACCACGTCTCCAGACTCCTTATCTATTAGTACTTTTACTACACGATATTCTTCTCCATTCTTTAAGAGTACTCCGGTATCGTGTTCAAGACCGCCACTACGTGGATTAAATGCTGTTTTGTCTAGAACTATTTTCTCTCCTTCAACTTTTAGTACTTTGGCTTCGAATTCTTTTATGTAGCTATCCTTTTGGTATAGTAGTTCTGTAGGCAAGTCTCCCACGGTTACTATGGTTTAGCTTTCTGGATAATATTTCTTAGATTCCTAAGTGTAAGGTCATACACTCTAATATACTACCTCTGAGTAATAAAATGTGTCTGAGCACACTCTATTGTCTATGCCACAAATAGTTTTTAGGGAATGGTAGACTTGGATGAAACTGATTTAATGATAATACATCCTCACTTAGATGTTACTGGTGGTAGTGAGAAGCTCACATTAATACTTGTAGAGGAGCTTGTGAAGAGAGACTATAGCATAGTAGTGCTTTCTAGAAATTTCTCACAAGAATTCCTTAGACTCAGTGGCCGTGTTAGCTATGAAAAGTTTAGGCAAGTGGGGTTAGATTTAGGTGATAAGAGGCTTAATAGAATAACTGAACTGTATGTTAGCTTTTCAGAGGTTGTTAAGAAGTATGATCCACGTATAGTCTTCGCAATGATACAGGAGCCAGTGTACCTAGTGTTATCAAAGATTATAGCACCTAAGAAGAAGACAGCGATATACATTCACTTCCCGTTTGAAGAGGAGGTGACTAGGGAGAACATAGATATGTTTATAGACATGTACCGTTTCCCAGGATTCTATGAGGATATGTTTAAGTACGTAGATCTAAAGTTGACTAATTCTAACTATACAGCTAGGGTATTATATGAGCATTTTAGACTTGAAAGTAATGTAGTGTACCCAGCTATTCCGTGGGAGTACTATGAAGAAGAAATAGATTTAGGCGAGGATCCTGGTCCAACTATTATTAGTGTTGGCAGATTTGTACCTCATAAGAGACTAGATGTGTTGTTAAAATTGTTTCGTAGCCATATTAAGCCACGTGTAAGGGATTCAAAGTTAATTATTGTAGGTGTACCAGATGAAAGATACCTTGACTACTATGAAAGGCTTAAGAATATGGCTTTAAGTACTGAGGATGTAGAATTAGTTGATAAGCCCTTAACGCCACGACAACTACTCTCATATTATCGTAGAGCAAGAGTATATGTTCATTTAAGGATAGGTGAACACTTTGGAATGGCTCCAGTTGAAGCTATGACTCAAGGAGCTATACCAATATTACCGTTAAAGTCAGGGTTAGCTGAGCTATTAACTCACGGATGGAATGGCTATGTTTATGGTGATGATTCTGAACTAGTGAACTATATTGTGAGAGTACTTGAAATGCCTCGTAAAGAGTACTTGGAGATGCGTAGAAGAGTGTATCGTAAGTCACTGTACTTTACGCCGGAAAGGTTTGCTAGTGATATAGTAGGTTATCTTGGAGTCTAATACCCACATTACTACACGTTAATCATGCTTAGTGTTTAAGTCACCCTATTACAGTTATTATAGATGCTTTGTTGATATACCTAGCTTGTTTACTGCCTTCTTTAGTGAACGATCTATTATGATGTATTTGCCTCTTTGCTTCTGTATTATGCCTGCTTTTAATAAGTTTACTAGTATTCTATGTAGTGTTGACTTGCTTATTGGTCTGCCAAGTTTTCTTTCAAGTTCATCTTCTATTTCTGACCAAGTAGCTCCAGTTAATGTTTTTGCGAGTATGCTTAGTACGTCTATGTATAGTGGTGAATTGTATACTTTGAGGAATGTTTTTAGATCGTTCTCCCATTGTGATATAGCATAGTTTTCTGTTTTAGCTAATGCTTCCTCATGTTTTAGTCCTCTTAGTCTTAGAAGCCCATAATATGATATGAATCCTGGTATTCCTGATAGTTCTTCGTAAACCTCGTATAGTTCTTCTTCTCTAAATGATACATTCTTGTTTTTGAAGCCTTCTTTAAGGAAGTTTACTGTCTCTTCCCTACTCCATCTAGGTACATGTATTTCCTCAATGTATCTTGCGAAGCCTGGTTCTTCAGCACTTATTGGTGATATAATTTTTTCTAGTAGTCCTGGCATAGAGCCAGTTAGAATTACTACTATATTCCTGTAATTATTGTGTATGAATTGTAGTAGTCCACGATAATTAATTCCCTTAACGAATGCTAGGACCTGGGCTTCGTCAAATACTATAACGAATCTATTGTATTTGTTATTTAGTTCTCGGAGTAGGGATAGCATGTTTGCTTGAAATACTTCGCCAGTTAGCTTTACCTTCTTAATTCTAAGGCTTATTAGTGCGAGACTTAGCTGGGCTTCACTCGATAAAACTTTCTCGTTAAAACCTATTTCTGCTGGTATAAGGTACTGGAAACTTACTGCTCTAAGACCCATGTATGGTGATAGGTCGAAATATAGGAACTTGTAGCCGTAGTGATTAAGGAATGTCTTAACAACACTAGTCTTCCCAACTCTACGTGCACCTAAAACAGCTATAAAATAGCCTTTATCAACGGCTTCCCGTAACTTTTCTACAGCGCTTCTATGCCCTTCACCATAAAGGTCTTCTAACCTGGTTATAGGCCTATCACTAAAAGTAACCAATGGGTTCTCACCCAGAACCAGTTCTCACTCAGAACATATAAAACCTCCTATTCAAGTAATAAAAGGAGTTAAGAGAACTCTTCCTTCTCAAAACAATCGGATACGGGTATATGGTAGCTAATCCTAGTTTAAAGAGATTTAAGTATGTTCCTTAACTCTACCGCTGATTCCTCTGGGCTAACCGTTACTATATGTACTCCACTACTTTTCTCATACCCACCCCATGTTTCTACTACTGGCTGTACTTCTATATGCCAGTGGTATTCCATCTCGCTACTCTTTGGTGCACAGTGTATCCAGTAGTTATAGTCTACTCCACCTAAAAGTCTTAGCAGTGCTCTAAGAACCTTTGATAATACTTGAGCAAGATCGAATAACTCATCATCGCTAGCGTTGGTAATGCAGGGTGAGTGTTTTCTAGGTACTATTAGTAGTTCATAGGCTTGTTTAGGAGCATACCTTGTATACACTATGAAGTGCTTTGACTCTAATACTAGTCTAGGTTCATCAATTCTATTAACCATATAACATAGTGGACATATACCATGTTTTTCCTTAAAGTTCTTGAAACCCTGTAATTCGCTAAGAATTACTGGTGGAGTAAAAGTGTTTGCAAATAATTGTAGGTGTGGATGAACTATACTTGCACCAGCTCTAGGTCCACGATTCTTTATCACTACCACATTCTCTATTCTATCGTCACCTAGTATCTCCTTTATCCTCCTACGTAATGCAAGAAACACGTAGTACATGTACTTAGGGTTCTCTAAGTATACTTCCTCACTATGTATTGGTGATTCCACTATAACCTCATGGTATCCATACAAGCTTATAGTTCCACGAGAACCCTCAGTATTCAAGAGTAGCGCTGGATACTTATTAGGGAAAATTCTTACAAGCCAATCCCTTACTCTTTCACCTTCTCCTTCAACTAGGTACTCCAAACTACTCGTTAATACCAGAGTTGCTGGAGGAGTCATATACTCGTGTCCAGGACAAAACGGGCATGTCTTAGTCAAAGCCCCTACGTGTAGTCCTTGATATGAGTAATGTTTTGGTCTTCTACGTCTACCAATAGCTATAATAGATATTCTCGAGGAATCAAAGAGAGACCTCCTTATCTCAAGCCTACTCATACCCCATTACACCTACTAGTCTATTAAACTAGTTTTCCTACTTATAATCACTCCCGGGTAGTATATTTTCCGTCATCTTCTTTAACTTAGTCAGCATCTTACCTATAGATAAACCTTCTAACGGTGCTTCTACCTCTACATTATACTCCCTGAAAACGCTCCTAACAATTGATGAATAATGCCTACTACCAAGCACAATTACCTTATCATATTCATAGAGTTTCTTCTCTACTACTTGTCTTCTCAAATCATCTAAGCTTATCGGATTTGTTCTTGGATCCTTAAACGTTACATTATAGTTACCTGGAATAACATAATCTGGCTCAATAAACCCGTACTTAGCCGAAAGTATAAGCCAATCACATCCAGATAACTCAGCATATCTCTTAGCAAGCCTAAACAAGGGACCTATATATGCATCCCTAGCTTTAACTGGCCCCATATTTGGATTCTTATCCCATATCTTCCTAGCACTACAGGAAACTATTATCAAGATTCTCTTATTATGCATTGATACACCCCTATTGTATTAAATTAACAGTATCCATGTCTAGTAGGCAAAGCCTTGTACCCATAACTCTAGTAGCTACTGGAAACTATTTCCCAGCGATAAATAAGTATGCATGTGTTATGATGATACCCTATTCTAAGTAACACTTAAATATCCTCATTGTGGGCAGGCATGGACATATACCCTACTTAGCTCTCCGGTGACATGTATTGGGTGAATGGGTTCTAAGCAAACAAGATATCGAAGACATTGCTGTTGGTGCTGCAGTCCTAGGTACTGGTGGTGGAGGAGATCCTTATCTAGGTAAGCTTATGTCACTACAAGTCTTAGAGAAAGGCAAGAAAATAGTCTTAGTGGACCCAAGAGACGTTGACAACGAATCATTTATCATTGCCCCAGCATTTATGGGTACACCTGTAACAATGTTTGAGAAACTTCCAAGTGGTCTTGAATCAGTTAAAGTAGTACACATGCTTGAAGAATACTTTGGTAGAAAAGCCGACTTCTTAACCCCTATAGAGGCTGGAGGACTAAACTCTACTATCCCATTATATGTTGGAGCTATATCTGAAAGAACATTAATTGACGGCGACGGAATGGGGAGAGCTTTCCCTGAACTCCAAATGGTTACATTCCACCTATACGGAGTCAAGGCCACGCCTATGGCATTAGCTGATGAGAAAGGTAATGGAGTTATACTTGATACAGTTGACAACTTCTGGGCTGAGAAAATAGCTAGAGTTATAACTATACGCGTTGGCGGATGGGCTTCAATAGCAATATACCCTATGAACGGTGAAGTATACAAGAAAGCTGTTGTAGCTAACACCATATCTAAGGCTGCTGAAATAGGTAGAGCCATAAGAGAATCAAAGAAACATGGAAAGAACTCTGTTGACGCAGTCCTAGATGTTACACACGGTTATAGATTATTCGAAGGCAAAATAATTGATGTTAGCCGATGGATTAGAGCAGGATTTGCTAAAGGCGAAGTACTAATAGAAGGATTAAACGAGTACAAAGGTAAGAAAATGAAAATTCAATTCCAAAATGAAAACCTAGTAGCAATACTAGACGGAGAAGTCGTTGCAAGCGTTCCAGACCTAATATCCATCCTAGACATGGAAACAGCTGAACCAATAACAACTGAGAGACTTAGATATGGTTACCGTGTAGTTGTAATAGGAATCCCCTGCGACCCCAAATGGAGGACACCGAAAGCACTAGAAGTTGTTGGCCCAAGATACTTCGGCTACAACATAGACTACATACCCATTGAAGAACGTGTGAAAAAACTTGGACTAGGGTGAATAAATGCCTCGTCTACGTGTTGGAATAGATGTAGGAAGCACTAATACTGATGCAGTCATAGTTGACGAGAAAGGTAGACTAGTCTATGCTGTAAAACATCCAACAACACCCGATGTTACCACAGGTATACTGAATTCTCTCAAAATGGTTGTTGAAGAATCAAAGGTAGCTAAAGACGATATTGTAGCTGTAATGTTTGGTACAACTCACGGACTTAACGCTATTGTCCAGAGAAAAGGGTTATTGAAGGTAGGTGTTATACGTATAGGGTTACCT
>WAML01000167.1 GCA_015522345.1 Desulfurococcales archaeon | reverse complement strand
TATAATATAGTTGTGATCCAAGTTCTATAGAAAACTCGATCTATTGAAAAAGACTATTAACTAGGTTTGATTGGAGAAAATCAATCCTGACTTTTTTATATAGGGATTCCTCTAGTTTCTAATTAAAAATTGAAATACGTACCTTAAGCCTATATGAGGTAATAGAATATGAAGTATATAGCTCTAATTCTACTAGTATTCATTGCCATATTTGTAATACCCTCTATGCCAATAGGAGTTGCTACAGCACAGAGTACAGGCTATAAGAGGATTACTCTACCAACTATATTGACAGAGCCTCTTATAGTTAATGGTGAGGGTGGTACAGTAGAATTAGTAGGAAAAACGAGTATAGACTACTTTGGAAGCGATAGATATCTAATCATGGTGTATAATGCTAGTAAAGTTATAGTATCGATCTCTCTCGATGGAAAAGCTGTTGGAACTGTAGACGAGTTTCATGTATTATATATAGATGCTGGTGAACTAGTAATTAAATCACTAATAGCTAATATGAAGGTAATAGTGTTTGGACGAGACTGGTACGATACCAGAGTATTTGAATTAAATGCTAATAGACTAACTATTGATACAGTAAATCTAAGATTAACAGTTTCATCTCCCGACGAAATAGATGTTCTAGATATCTACACGGGCTTTGCTGGAAGCGGAGAATTAATAGATGGAGGAGTCTTACTTGCTAATTCATATCAGCTAACAAATTTTGTAGGTGACTCAAGAACGGATTACATAGGATCGATAATCATTGATGTTACGGCTAAATATATTGTAACTGACCTTGAAGAAAACGGGCTCTATGTTATGGGTCTTTATTATTGGTCAGATAATAATATAAGGATCAATAGTTTAAGAGTGAATCTTGATGTATCGGCTAGTAGAGCATACTATGTATATGCTGTAGGAGCATACATAGGGTCAAGTTCTAGAGATATTGTAATAGATAGAATTAGAGTGCCGAAAATACTGGCATATGGTGGAGAAAACCTGGAGGAAGCGTATATCTATGGATTTGTATCAGAGGGCTCATATGGTACTAGTAATATTAATACAACTACAATGTATATTGGTAGAATAGGTATAGGTAATAAAAAAGTTGTAAATCGACTTTATTATGCAGGAGTGGTTGGAGCAATTTTCTGGGGATTAGACGCTTATATAAAAAGAATAATTATACGCGACATAAGTATGCCAATGCCCTATTTAGTATATGAATTAGGAGGTATAATGTATTATCACTATTACATAACTGGTATAGAACTTTATGCAAATAAGCTAAAATATGATATGCTATTGCTATTAGGAATAGAATACGGTTTACCACTACTCTCCTATAGAAGCAGAAACATTGAATCTCGTAGTGGTGTAAGCCCAATTAATTTAGGGGGCATTGACGGCGGCGTAAATGCTAATGGTACTATATCTATATTAGTGAAAGGCGGTGGATTCATAGATGTATATGATCCTGACTTAGATGATTATAGAGCATACTTCTTGTCTCGTGGAGATAAAGTGAAAATCGTATTCGAAGATACTCCAATGGGTACCGCGGCAAGTACGTATTTATCGTTTACTAGATTCGGTATAGGAGCTACCTACTTACGGGTTGCCAAGATATATGTAAATGGAGAATTAATTGGCTCAAATACCATAGTCTACTTAGGTCTAGGGAAATCAATTGTGAAAGGAAGCATCAAGCTATACAATGGTGATACCGGAGAATTAGTAAGTACACTTACACCACTAAGCACAGCTATTAATGGATTTTATATAACTACGGCTTGATAACTAAGACAATAATAAAATAGTTAGATATAGGTAAACGTAATATATGATGTTTTTTTAACAAAGATTTTATAATGTCCATGCATTTCAAGATATTCTCCAGGAATGCTATTTCTATTTATGGTTTATAGTTTAAATTATTAGTTATTTTCACTTGCTAGCCAAAGACAGCTATTTCTTTTATGTATCGTTTTTCAGGAAATCTACTATATGTTAGATTATACATTATTGATTGTATGGGTTTTCCATAGAGTATCCAATGTGCTAGGTTATATCCTGTGGCAGGTGCTGCCATGAAGCCATGTCCACTAAATCCTGTAGCTATGTATAGTCCTTCAACGTCTTTGTAAGGACCTATTATGGGGTGATGGTCCGGGGTCATTACATAGTAGCCTGTCCAGTACCTTAGTATATTTACTTCTCTAAGCCATGGGAAGTGTTTAATCCATATACGTGCTGCTCTGTAGAGGAATTCTAGTTTGTTTCTTGCAGGAATATCGGGTTTTTCAGGTACTTCAGCACCTATTAGGAAATTACCTGCGTTGACTTGGACTAGGTAACTAGAGTTGCTCCAGTCTATCAGTAATGGTTTAAATAATTCCCTAAATCTCTCCGTGACCAGCGCGTGTTTAGGCAGGTTTTCGAGGGGCAGGTGTATGTTACTATTCATCGCTATTTCTTTAGAACCATAGCCAGCCGCTAATACAATTACGTCTCCTTCAATAAATCCCTTATCTGTCTCAACACCTTCTACTCTACCCTGGCTTATTCTAATTCTATAAACTCTTGTTTTATCAAATACTTTTACACCATTATTTATTAGATACTTGTATGTGTAGAGAGCTGCTTTAAAGCAATTTGCTTTTCCAGCTAGAGGATCATATACACCGGCTATTATATTAGAAATATTCATTCCAGGTACTTTCTCAAGAACTTCTTCTGGAGTAATAATCTTTGTGGGTACACCATGTTTGTTTTGGAACTCAACGTATTTCTTAAACTGTTTAACCTCTTCTTCTTTCTGTAAAAGCCATATATAGCCTCCTCGGATATATGGAATCCCGAGTTCGTTCCTTAGACTACTCCATAGCTCTATAGATTTCTTCATAAGCTCTATATGTTCTCTACTAGTAAACGATGCTCTAATGCCTGTTGCACACCTATATGTTCCTCCGGAACCAATATAGTTTCTCTCCAATACAATTATATCTTTAAAACCATTTCTAACCAAGTAATATGATGTCATTAAACCTATAATTCCGCCGCCCACAATAATGATCTTTTTCAAACCTCTATCACCTCTACTCCTTGTCGCCACTAACTAAGAATAACTTAAATGGAACTGGTAGTAGTGGAGGACGATGTTTAGGGACGAAGAGCTCCTCGGGTTTTTTACCAAGTCTCCTAGCAAGTACCCTAGTTATTATTGGTATACAATGAGTTCCTCCGCATGGACCCATGCCTATCCTGAGATACCTCTTAATACTCTCTACATCTCTATACCCCTTCTCTATAGCCTCATATACATCGGCTAGTGTAACATCTTCACATCTACATACAATCACTTTTCTCGGATCCATATACTTCGAACCTCCATAGCTAGTTCTTTCGGTACTTCAACTGTTACAATCCATGTCTTTCGATAACTCCATACCTTCACTATTCTTCCTTTACCAAGTACTCTACCATCTCTTCCAAGGAGGTCAGCAACCATGTTTTTCCTAGGACGTGGGAGGAATTCATAAGGTAGTGTAACATATGCTTTATCTCCAGGCTTAGATGCATCTACTACAAAAATAGCTAGTCCTGGACAATAAGCAACGCATACACCGCATCCAATACATTTGTTCCAGTCGACTCTAGGTATACTATAGATTTTCTCCATAGATATAGCGTTAAAGGGGCAAGCGCCAACACATATATTACAGGGTATTTCTTCAGGGCACTCTATTACTACAACAGGTCCCTTACGTAGTCTCTCAGGCGGAGGAAGAAGCCTGAGAGACTTGAGTTCGTCAACTGTAATATAGCCGCGGCTTCTATATTCCATAAATACACCAAGAAATAATATAGTTGTCCAAGAAATAATAAATATAACTATAGATTGTGTTAACGCCTACTCACTAGTCTGTTGCTCCAAAGAACTACATTATCCGAGCTCCGCTGGTAAAGACTCAGTTTACAATTGCCGACATAGGTTTTATAGTCTTTATTAACGCGTTGTTCATGACATTATATAACTCTACAC
>WAML01000166.1 GCA_015522345.1 Desulfurococcales archaeon | reverse complement strand
GGTATGTATGAGGGTGTAGGGAGATATGCCTATTACGCTTGAGGAGCATGTAAAACTGTTATTTAAGGCGTTACAGATTATTAGTGAAAAAGAAAATATAAATCTAAGTGAGTTAGCAATAGCTCTAGGGAAGAATAGACCACAAATCTACACATTAGTTAATACTCTGGAATCTCTTGGACTAGTAACTAAAGAGAGAGTCAAGGGACTTCCACCAAAGACTATTGTTAAGGCAACAGATAAAGGTAAAAAGCTCAACCAGTGCCTACTTGAAGTAGGGCTTATCTAACAATGGTAATTAGTTATTTATTTTGTTATTATCTAGTGTTGGTATTTGGGAGTATTGGGTTTTAGCTATTATAATTAAGATTTATTTACTTAACTATTTACTTGAGTAGTGTATTCCCTGGTTGATGTTGTTGAGGAGATTTCTGGGTTTTTTCGTGGCCGCTGTGCTGGCTTGTAGTGTGTTGGTAGAAGATGGGTTATGTGGGAAGGCGATAAACTACTTGTAGTCAGTGAATCCAGTAACATACTTTGGTTCATCAATAAGTACAAGTACTTTGAGCCAAGGAGCTTCTATGGCGTAATAAAGGTATTTAAGAGGCTTGAAGCCCGGAGAAACAACATACTTTCATAGACATTGTTGATGAGTAGCCATTGGAGAAGACACGGGTATACATAATAAAAGCAGCTAAAACAATAACCCAATGACTAGAAGAAGGTGTAGAGAAGAGCACATAAAATACAATGCCGTATACAAAGATCGTTGTGAAGTAGGTTTCCACAGTAACTACTCTAGCACGTCACATGTATTATAGCTAAAACACTAACTCCTTTAGATAATAATTCATTAACTTTATCAATAACCTTAGGCGTTTTATCAATCAAGACCTCCACGCCATTCATTCTAAGTGAATCTAGTAATTCTCTAGCACTATCCATTATCGGTAGAGCACCATATTGGCCGGTTCCAATGACTATAGCTTCAGGATTACCACATACACTGAGGATGTAGTCTAGTTCTTCTCGAGACAAAGGTGTATGGTTAAATCTTTCTCTATAACGCTTTGATAAGTACTTAGGCCTCGTTTTTACACTATTACTACACACTATAATATCGCTATTATACCTAGCACCATTTACAATAATGTATCCAAAGCCTGTCCCACCAATACGTATAGGCATAACAACCACCAGTATAGTCCAATACATTATAATAGGGTTAAGGAGAATATAGAGTTCTAGTCGAAGTAACGGTGTATAGCTAATGGTGCTCGAAGGAGTAAGAAAAGCACTATCGAAGTTCCTTAGAAGCAATAGAGAGTATCGTGAAGCAGTTAAAGAGTTTATAAAGGATCTCCAGAAGGAATTAATTAGAGCAGACGTTAACGTAAGAATAGTCTTTGAATTAACTAAGAAGATTAGAGAAAGAGCACTAGAAGAAGAACCACCACCAGGTATCAGTAGAAGAGACTGGCTCATAACCATAGTCTATGAAGAACTAACCAAGCTATTCGGTGGAGAAGAAACTCCTGAGGCAAAACCACCTAGAACACCATGGACAATACTATTAGTTGGACTACAGGGAAGCGGTAAAACAACAACAGCAGCTAAACTAGCCTACTACTACAAACTAGAAGGATACCGTGTAGGACTAGTAGCAGCAGACACCTACAGACCAGCAGCCTACCACCAACTAAAACAACTAGGAGAAAAAATAGGAGCACCAGTCTATGGTGAACCAGAGAATAAGAATGCTGTAGAAATAGCTAGGAATGGAGTAGAGTTCTTCAAAGAAAAAGGATTCCACATAATAATAGTAGATACAGCCGGTAGACACCATAGAGAAGAAGACTTATTGAAGGAAATGAAGGATATAGCAGAAAAGATCAAGCCAGACGAAGTAGTTCTAGTAATAGATGCAGCAATAGGCCAGCAAGCCTATAGTATAGCAAAGAAATTCCATGAATCAACACCCATAGGCACAATAATAGTGACAAAACTAGATGGAACAGCAAAGGGAGGAGGAGCATTATCAGCAGTAGTAGCTACAGGCGCGAAAATAAAATTCATTGGAACAGGAGAAAAAATAGATGAACTAGAGCCTTTCAAACCACCAAAATTCGTTGCAAGAATACTTGGTATAGGAGATATAGAGGGACTAGTAGAGAAGATCAGGAGAGTTAAAGTAGAGTTTACAGAAAAAGACATAGAAGAAATGCTTACAGGAAAACTCAATATGAGGCTAGTGTACAAGCAATTAGTTAGCTTAAGGAAACTAGGTCCATTCAGGAAAATACTACAAATGATCCCTGGAGTAGGCCTCAAACTACCACTAGACATAGACACTGGAGCAAGAGAAGCAGAAGAAAAAATGAGGAAATGGCTGGCAATAATAAATTCTATGACCTACGAAGAACTAGATAACCCAGAGATCATTGATAGAAGGAGGATGAAGAGAATAGCTCTTGGAGCAGGAGTAGGAGTAGACGATGTAAAAGAACTCCTTAGACAATACGAGTTAATGAAGAAATTCATAAAACAATTAAAGAGGAGAAAAGACCTATTGGAGAAACTAAGAATTGGAGTACTGCGTTGAAGAAACCATACAGGGTATTCATAAAATATTTTGAAAACCCATGTATAGAACTACGTGAGGCAGCAAATACACTCTTATACACACTACTTGTATCACACGGTATAAGAGTAGATACAAGCCTCTACATAGTATCAATGGAGAATACATGGGTTTTCCACGGAAAAGAACTACGCCACCTATATCCTCAGGAGAAGAGCCTACATGGTTTTGCAAAAACTGTTTTCTGTAAAAACAAGCTCTTGCCTGGAGTATACTTAGTTGAAGCAATAGAGTTGAAGGGAGACTACTGTTTAATATATCCTTCTATAAACCAAGGCTATACAGTACTAGATAAACCACCATCTATACTAGAGAAGGTAGATACACTAGTCATAGTACTTGATAGAATAGACTCTCTTAAACTAAGTAGAGAAAAACACTATTGTATAATCTATGCTAGAACCTATAGGGAAAAACCTATAGAGTACACTATAACATCAATAAACTATCTACTAGACACATGGTTTGGAGCACGTATTAGGAGGAAGGGAGTGATTATAGAATATGAAGGATACTATAGGTGAAGACAAGGACGTAGTAGCTATAGCACGTAAAATACTAAGACAGTATCCTCTATGCAACCACTGCTTAGGCCGATTATTCGCTAAACTAGGCCATGGAATACCCAATGAAGTTAGAGGATATAGTTTAAAGACAGCAATAACTATGCAGATCCACAGTGAAATAATGGAGAAGAAGAGTAGAGAATTAGAAGAAGAACTAGAGATACTTGCATCAAACGCTGGAGAACCACTTACTAGACTATACAAGTACTTCTACGGTAGAGAAATTGAGGTAAAGAAGTGTTTTATATGCAACAACTTATTGTCTAGGAGATTATTCGAGGAATTAGCTAGTAAAGCTATAGAGTATTTGAGAGAATACAATGCATCTAGTTTCCTAATAGGAGTATCTATAGATAAAGAAGTTCTCTATAGAGAATTAACAGTAGCTTCAAAGACTATGCTAGAGTATAGTGAGTCTATTAAGAACGAGATTAAGAGAGAAGTAGGGAAGATTGTTAGAGATAAAACAGGTATTGAACCAGATTTTGATAGACCAGATATAGTTGTTATAATAGACTATAATAGCCTTGGAATGAGGGTTGTCGTAAACCCTATACTATTGCTTGGCAAGTATTGGAAGACTGGAAGGAATATATCGCATACCATATGGGTTAGTAGAGGTGTAAAGAAGTACCCGTATTCTATAGAAGAATTCTTCAACGATAGACTCAAGGAAGTATTTGATGCAGAGAGAATAGTCTTGCATGCAAGCGGCCGTGAAGACGTTGATGTACGAATGATTGGTACTGGAAGACCAATGGTGATCGAGGTTAAGAATCCTCGGTTTAGGCTTGTAGACTCTAGTTTATTAAATGAGCTACTTAGTAATGGAGTTGTTGAAGCAGTTATCCAGGGAAGTGCTTCTAGGAAGCATATAGAGTTGTTGAAAACAGAGCTTTCTAAGAAACAAAAGATCTATAGAGCTCTAGTCTATGTCGAAGAAGGAATTGATCCCAGTGAACTAGAGGTTCTAGAGAAAGAGTTTAGAGATAGAGTTGTTGAACAACTTACTCCAAAACGTATACTTAGGAGGAAGAAAGAAAGGCTTAGAACTAGGAGAGTATATGAGGTAAAGACTATTCCTGTAGCAAATAAATTATTTGAAGCAATTATTAGAGCTGATGGAGGACTGTATATAAAGGAGCTTATAACAGGCGATGATGGTAGGACTAACCCTAGTTTCACAAGTGTTTTAGGAAAACAAGCTTATTGTCTAGAACTAGATGTTATTGGTGTTGAAATAGCTTTGTTAGAGGAAAATATTTTAGAGAATACAAGTATTCAGCATACAAGACTCTAGGAGTAGACGAGTATACCTACTATCTATACTATAGAGGATCTGGTGTCTAGACATGGTTAAGCCTCCTAAGGGTTTTAGGCATAGAACTAGGAAAGTCTTAAAGAAACATATTAGGGAAAGAGGTAGTGTTCCACCGCTAAGCCTTCTATTATACGAGTATAAAGTAGGTGATAAAGTACATATTGTAATAAATCCTGCTATACACAAGGGAATGCCCCATAGGAGGTATCATGGTAAAACAGGAACTGTAATTGGTAAAAGAGGGAAATGCTATATTGTTGAAGTATACTTAGGCGATAAGAGGAAGACTATAATTGTTAGACCAGAGCATTTAAGGCCTGTAAATATACAGAGCTCTGGAAAACAAGGGTAAATCCTTAAATACACATCCTTGGATCAATAGACTTGTTCTAAAATATTTAGAGAGGGTGGTTCTATAAATTGTCTGCTGATTTAGATGTAGAAGTTCTAGAGGAAAAACATGTTTCTAATCCAGAGGCCAAGGAGATTCTAGAGAAACTGGTTAAGAGACTAGAAGTTACTATGGGTACAACGACTTTATTGATCCAGCGTACACTAGATTATCTTAGGAAATTCTCTAAAATGGAGCCAGAAGATGCTGAAGCATTGAGTAGAGAACTTGATTCATTTAATTTAAAGACTGAGACAAAGATTATGTTGATAAATATATGTCCTGAAACACTTGATGAACTAAGGCCTCTTCTAATACTTGAGGAAAGACTTATTGAGACTGAAGAAGCAGAGAAAATACTTGATGTAGTAAACAAGTATTGTAGGAAATAAATAATTTTACTCTAGTACAACTACTGTGTCTTCAATCAATGTTTTCTTATAGTAGACTTGTGGATAAGTACATTAAAGTAGATAGTGTAGACAATATATAATTTGTAGTAGGCTGGGTGTAGAGAAAGTGTATAGACATCCATTTAGGCATAGGTATAGGCCTAGGGATAGGAGAGGGTATAGAGACGAGTATAGAGAAGATGCAGTCTATATACTAGACTATATGCCCTTCGGCAACCCTCTTGACAGGTATAGAGAGTATAGGAGTAAGCCTGTTGCACAAGCTATTGGAACTACATACTTTACCCTACTAGAAGTAGAACCCTATCCTGGGATCGAGCTTAGTATTGGAGAGAGAGTTGAGCTTGGCCCAGAGTCTAAGGTTAGGAGGATTATTGGTAGAATAAGCTATGAAGACTTAACAAGTACTGCTAGAGATAATCTCGAAGATATTGTTAGGAAGATTGTTGGAGAAAACGAGAGAATATTTGTAGAATTCTTCAATAAATCTGGGCCTATAAACATTAGGCTCCATTCTCTAGAGCTTCTTCCCGGCATTGGTAAGAAGACTATGAAGCTTATTCTTGAAGAGAGGAAGAAGAAGCCTTTTGAATCTTTCCAAGAGATCCAGGAGAGAGTTAAACTGAGCGATCCCGCTAAAACTATTGTTGATAGAATACTCTTAGAGCTTAGAGGTGAAGACAAGTACTATTTATTCGTTAAACCGCCTAAGCATGATATAGAGTCTAAGGGTATTGTATACCTTGGTTATCTAGAGAGGCTTAGGTATGGGCATCTATAGTGTATTTCCTAGAACCTCCTCCTCTCACTTCTAGAAAGAAGTTACTTAAGTGGACAATAAGTGTTTTAAGAAAATATGGTATTAGGCCTCGTAAGAAACTCAGTCAATCTTTTGTAGTAGATCCTCTCCTTATTAGAGAAGTTATTGGTTTAGCCAAGAAATACTGTAGTAGAAGAACTATTGTTGAAATAGGCTGTGGACTAGGAGCTCTAACATATTATTTAGCCAAGGATACCAGTGGTAGAGTCCTAGGTATTGAAGTTGATAACAAGTTCTTTAGTGTTCTCAAAGACTTGCTCAATGGGTCTAAGAATATACTGCTTATCCATGGAGATGGATTGAAGACGAGTATTTATGGAAGTAAATGTATTGTCTCTAATACTCCCTACCATATATCGTCTGACCTAATTGTTTCTATTGCTAGAGATAATTTTGTTGAAAAAGCTGTTCTTGTTCTACAGAAAGAAGTTGTTGATAGATTACTTGCTAGACCTGGTTCTAAGAGTTATGGTAGACTTACTGTTCTAGTGCAGTCTTTGTTTAGAGTTTATAGTGGAGGAGTTTATTCTCCAGCTTCTTTTCATCCTTCTCCAGAAGTTTATTCTCGAGTAGTTGTTCTTGAGAGAATATCTAGTTATAGTAGTGTCCACGAGGTTTTGGAGGAGGTTACACGAGTATTGTTTAGTATGAGGCGTAGGAGAGCATATACTGTGTTATCTAAGAAGCTATGTATTGAGGAAAGTGTTTTAGCTAGTATACTAGGGGATAGTATTGATAGGAGAGTGTATGAGCTTGAGCCACGGGTTTTGATGGAGATAGCGAGGTTTCTTGTAGAGAGAAAGTGTTCTTAGATAATAGTGACTGGATTATATTGTGTAGTGGAGTCTATAGGCCTGCTGAAGATACTTGGCTTCTTCTAGATAGTATTGATGTAGATAGGGTTTCTGGTAAAACAGTTGTTGATGTATGCTGTGGTTCTGGAGTAATAGGCTTGTATATGCTGAAGTACATGAGTGTTTCTAGGATGGTTTTTATAGATATTGATTGGAGAGCTGTGTATAACACTATGGAGAATATTAGGCTACATAAACTAGGCTATAGGTCTCTAGTTATCCAGGGTGATTTGCTCGAGGCTATTAGGCCTGGTGGAGTCGATGTTATTGTATCTAATCCTCCCTACTTGCCCGGCTCTAGATTTATTGATACTGACTCCGGCTATGGTGGCGAAGATATTATTTTGAGAGTTATTGATGGAGCTGCTAGAGTTCTTGAGGGTGGAGGAGTGTTTTATATGGTTTTTTCTTCTCTTAGTGGATGGAGTAGAGTAGCTAGTTACTTGGTTATGAAGGGGTTTAGGATAAATAGGGTTGTTTCTAGACATTATTTCTTCGAGGACTTGATAACTGTAGAGGCTGTGTATGTGTCTTGAGGGTTAGAGTTGTACTTGTTGGTGTTGAAGGACCTGTTAACCTAGGACTTGTTGCTAGGACTTGTGTTAATTTTGGTGTTGAAGAGCTCTACCTTGTTTCTCCAGTAGCTTCTATTGATGAAGCTTTCCTCTATGCTGCTCGTGCTAGAGACTATCTTGCTAGAGCTAGGATTGTTGATTCTATTGATGAAGCTATTGCTGGTTCTGACTTAGTTGTTGCTACTACTGGTAAGGGGTATAGTCGTGGAGACTATGTTAGACAAGCTATTGATTTAAGGAGTTTCACTAGCTTACTTAGGGATTTAGGGCCTGTGTTTGTTACTGTATTGTTTGGTAGAGAGAGTACTGGTTTAACTAGAGACGAGCTTTTGAAAGCTGATTACCTAGTTACTATTCCTGCTAATCCAGAGTATCCTATTCTTAATCTTAGTCAAGCAGTTGCTATTGTTCTCTACGAGCTATGGTTGTTGAGGACTAGTGGTTTTTCTAGTAATGTTGCTCCTCGTGCTCCTCGTAGTGAGCTAGAAGATATTGTTTCTCTCTACAGCTTGTTAATTGATAGAGTTGTTAGTGATGCTGGTAAGGCTTTGAGGATTAAGAAGGTTTTTGAGAGAATAGTTTATCGTAGTATGCCTAGTGTCTATGAGGCTAGGTTGTTGAAGTATTTTGTTAGGAGGGTGTTGAGGAGAATTGGTTGAACTTGTATTCACCGTTAACCCTGGTATTGAAGATATTGTTTCTCGTGAAGCCTATGGTGTTTTTGGAGGAGGTGTTTCTAGGTATTCTATGCTTAGTGGTAGAGTATACTATAGTGTTGATGGCTCTATCGACTACTTGTTTGAGAGAATTCTTGAGCTTAAGACTATTAATAAGGCTATGCTCCATATTGCTACTCTAGAGATTGAGCCTAGCTATAGCTTTCTAGGAGTTCTCAAGAATCGTTTACCCAGGGTTTTGGAGGGTATTGTAGAATTTATTGGGCCCGGGACTAGTTTTGCTGTTACTACTGAGAGAATTGGCGTACACGAGTATACTTCGATTGATCTTGCTAGAGTTATTGGTGATGCTGTTATTGAAGTTGTTAAAGAGTTTTATGGTAGGAGGCCCCGTGTTGATTTGCGTAATCCCTCTGTTATTGTCCATGGTTTTGCTCGTGAGAATGAGCTTATAATTGGTGTTCTATTGTCTGGTCCTTGGAGTATGCATAGGAGGGGATATAGAGTATATGATCACCCTGCTGCATTAAAGTCTACTCTAGCTGTTGCTATGCTTTATATTAGTGGGGCTCGTGATAGACAAGTAATTGTTGACCCTATGTGTGGTGGTGGAACTATACCTATTGAAGCAGCCCTGCTCTATGAAGACGCTGCTATATATGGATTTGATATTAATCCACTGCATATTAGAGGAGCTTTAATGAATGCTGTTGCAGCAGGTGTCGTTGAGAAAATAGTGTTTAGAGTATGGGATGCTAGGAGAATCCATGAAGTAATTAGAGAAGTAGACCACATGATCCTCAATCCACCCTATGGGATAAGATATGGAGATCCATGGAGTATAAGGAGGCTCTATAGAGAGTTTTTGGAATCAGCAGAGAAAGCATTGAGAGATAGAGGAAGGATTACAATGATAACAACAGAGTATACCTATGTACACAAAGTAGTGAAGAACACAAGGTTGAATATAGTACATGAAAGAATAGTGCAACACGGAGGACTATACCCCCACATAATTCTATTAGAGAAAATGTAGAATTGATCGCATGAATCTCACCTCCATTCTTTAAAGTTCTAGTAATAAATAGGACTCTCCTTAATAATTTCTGTGAGACAATAAAGACTGTTCCTTAGCGGGAAGATTCCTTATTATATTCTGTAGCCGGTGTTGCTGGTGGTGTAGTTAATAGTATGGACAGTATCTCTTATACCAACAGTTTATACAGTGCCTTTGATAAACAGTTTTTGGTGGAGGATCTTCTCTCGAAATAGTTTTCTCAACTCTATTCAAGAGTCTTTCAGCATCATCAAGCATTTCCTTGGATACTTCAAAAACTTTCTCATTACCATTTACATTAAGAACTGCTTTTCTGAGGCGGTGGATTGTTTCACGAGCTATATATGCTTCGGCTTTAACCTGCTCTATATACCTGTGGATGCTTTTTGAAGAATATCTCTTATACTCTATAATAATATTCTCCCCATTTACTTCAGCAACTCCATCTATTATAGTTGATAGCCCATATCACCTACTATGTTCATGCCCTTCAATTCTTTAATATTATTACTTCATAAACAGAACGGTAGATACTAGGAGGAGGCAATATACTTTCAATTCCTTATTGTTATTACAGGCTCTACCAGGCCTTATAGGGTACATAAATTACTATATAGACACTTTCAATTCTTTTTTTGTTATT
>WAML01000165.1 GCA_015522345.1 Desulfurococcales archaeon | reverse complement strand
ATTTGAACAAGAATATTTATAAACAATTAGTGAATACGGTAATTCTAGGTGATGGTTGTTGGAATGTCGATTATGATATATAATACTCTAACTCGAAAAGTAGAACTTTTCGAACCTTTTGAGAAACACATTGTTAAAATGTATGTATGCGGACCTACAGTATACGACTATAACCACTTAGGTCATGGAAGGACTTACGTTCTATTTGATGCGTTTAAACGCTACCTAGTATTGAGAGGCTACCACGTTAAACATATTGTTAATATAACTGACATAGATGACAAAATAATTAATAGATCTAAAGAAGAAGGAAGAAGTTGGAGAAACATCGCCGATGAATACACCAAAGACTATCTTGGAGTACTCAGTAAACTCAATATCCAAGTAGACTTACATCCTAGAGTAACCGATCATATAAAGGAGATTATTGACTTTATACAACTATTGATAGATAAAGGCTATGCATACGTAGCTCCAAGTGGAAGCGTGTACTTTGATGTAGATAAATACCCTGACTATGGAGCATTAAGTGGTAGAAAAGATAAACAGTTGTGGAGCCAAGAACCAGAATTTGTTAGTGAAAAAAAGAACCCCTATGATTTCGCCTTATGGAAAGCGGCTAAACCTGGAGAACCCTGGTGGGATTCCCCATGGGGTAAAGGAAGACCTGGATGGCATATAGAGTGCAGCGTTATGAGCACTAGATACCTAGGAAAACAATTCGATATACATGGAGGAGGAACTGACCTAATATTTCCCCACCATGAAAACGAGAGAGCCCAGAGTGAGGCAGCTTTAGGTGTAAAGCCGTGGGTAAAGTACTGGATGCATGTAGGCATGTTTACAATTAAAGGAAATAAAATGAGTAAAAGCCTGGGCAACATCATACCTTTAAGAGAAGCCTTTAAAAAATGGAGACCCGAGGCTATAAGGTTATTCTACTTAAGTCTACACTATAGAAAACCACAGGATTTTACAGAAGAAGGTATAAACCAAGCTGAAGCATTATATGAGCGCTTAGTAGCAACAATTAATTTATTGAATAAATTATCGAGAGAAGCAACAGATTATCATAAACTAAATGATAAAGACCTAGATATATTAGAGAAATTGTTTAGCACTAGAGAAAAATTCCATAAGAGTTTATCCAATGACTTCAATACAGCAAATGCATTAGCGGCTGTAAGAGAATTAACCAATATAGTATTTAAATACATTCAATATAATCCAAAATACACCTTAGTAGCTAAAGCCTATAACCTACTTAGAGAATATAACGTAGTCCTGGGTGTTCTTGATAAATATTTCGAGAAAACTAGTGAAGAGCTTAGAACACTTGTCGATGAACTACTACAAATTATAGTAAAAGTACGTAAAGAGCTTAGAAAGAATAAGAACTATAGTCTAGCAGACTTCATAAGGAGCGAATTAGAGAAGAAAGGTATAAAATTATTAGATAAAGGACTAGAAACATCATGGATTATACAAAGATAGTAGAATAGTTAAAGAAGAGATCCTAAGTCAAAAGATGCTCACGAGCAGGGGGTTTCTTCACCGGTTCCCCTCTGGTGTCCGACGGTTCTTCATCGCTTCATTTATAAACTACTTTTTACACAACCTACTTATTTCTTTCCAGTTTATACCAAATTATTGTGTAATAAAAGAACTACAAACTGATTTATACTTACACAAATTACATCCTTTTACATTTAAGGTACTTAAAGGTTCAATATATTCTATTTCGTCTAAAGATTCTATTGTATCTCCTAGAATTCTTTCAAATAAGATCCCATTGGGTATGTCTTGCTTTTTCTTAATCGGCTTGAATATCTGGACTCGAATATAATCCACATCGATATCATGTCTCTTCATTAAATGTTTTTTCATTTTCTGAAGTGAATTATATGCTTCAACTCGATCTATGTTTATAGTATAGTAAGGTAATACAGCTGTAACTGCTAATCTATATCCTTTCTCAATATATTTTCTCACTCTATAAAACCTCTTTATAGTAACAAGTACTGATTTATATGCACGAGCAGTCAAACTAGCCTTAATGGGATAATCGTATTTGTATAGATGTTCAAATGATT
>WAML01000164.1 GCA_015522345.1 Desulfurococcales archaeon | reverse complement strand
GCTATAAAATATATCACATGTTATCAAAATGATTCTTCCCTCGGTTTTATAATAATTGGTTTAAAGGGTTCGATTTTACTAGGTATATGTTCAAGTCTCCACTCATCCCACCTGCTTAGTATAGAATCTAGTTTTTCAGCTATTTTGATGAGTGCTTTAGATGCTTTAGAGTCTGGATAAAGTTTTATTAGAGGAGCCATTTGAGTAAGTGCTTTAGGAACTGCATCATCGTATGGTATGAGACCGAGTACTTGGATATTTTCTTTAGATGCATAATCTAGTATTTTAGTTAAATACTCTTTATCAAGATCGTGTTTGTTTACAATAAGTGTAGAGGGTATGCCAAAGTGTTTAGCTAGTTTATGTATTCTCTTTAAATCACTATAGCTTGCTGGCGTAGGCTCTGCTACTAGTATAGCAAGATTTGCTCCAGCTAGCGAAGAAATTACTTGGCAACCTATTCCTGCTGCAGCATCTATTAGTAGTATGCCGTTGCCTCTCATTATTTTCTTAGCTATATTCTTAACTTCTGTAACAAGTTTTCCAGAATTAGGTCTTCCTGGAACTATTTCGCTAGAGACTAGTGGGAAACCATAGCCTGTTTCACGTACTATACGTAGCATACCAGATTTTACTTTAAATTTAAAACTAATTGCTTTAACAGGACATACAAAACTACATGTATAGCATCCTTCACAGATCCAAGGATTTACTCTATACGTTCCTTCACTAAACTCTATTGCTCCAAAAACGCATCTATCATAGCATATTCCACAGTTTATACACTTATCTTGTTTAATGTATGCTATTCTTCCTTCATAGTAATCGCTTTCTTTGTCCCATTTACTTATATTAAAGATCAAGTGTAGATTAGGTGCTTCTGCATCAGCATCAGCTAATACTACCTTATATCCTTTTTCTTTAAGCAATATTGCAAGTGAAGAAGATATAGTAGATTTACCAACACCTCCTTTACCACTCGCTACTACTATTTCTAGGAATAGTTCCCTAGTCATATGTGATCCCTCTACTTAAAGTCTTTTAATAGATAATAAAGTTCTTTGAAAGAACTAGATACAGGGGATGAAGGCTTATACGCTACTATAGGTCTTTGTTTTACATAAGATTCTATGGCATCCATATGATATGGTATTTTATGTATATACTCTACTCCATAGTTTTTGGCGAGTTTAATATGCTTAGAATGATCGCCTAGCCCAAATCTATTGATTATAACCCAAGACCTGTACCCCATATTATTAACAATTTTAAGTATTGCTTCAAGGTCGTGTAGTCCTAGAGGCGTTGGCTCTGTAACAATTAGTACAAGTCTAGAATTCTGTATAGCCATAGATATCGCGTTACCTGTACCAGCTCCAGTATCAACAATCATTATATCTCTAGCTATTTTTAGAGCTTTATTCTTAACAATAGATATACCTGGTGAAACATGTTCTTCTCCTTCTCTTAATACTCCTGTTACTAATGTAAAACGGTGTCTACTTATCTCTACTTTAGTTACATAGCTATAACCTAGCACGTGCCATCCTTTACGTATAGCTTTATATGGACACGCATAATAACATGCCATACAACCACTACATAGTCTAGGGAAGACTATAGGAAACCCCTTTGGAGGTACAAGAATAGCTCCTGTATCACATATTTTGGCACAAACACCGCAGTTAGTACACGTTCTGTAGTCTATGAAAGGCAAGAACAACTTTATAGGCTCTTCGTTATCAAGTCTAGAAACTCCGAGTAATATATGATCATTTGGTGCCTCTAAATCTAGATCGGCTAAAACAGTATCTCTATCAACACTATAGAGTACAGCAAGATTAACTGCTACAAAACTTTTCCCAGTACCCCCTTTACCTCCAGTAACAGTTATTTGTATAACCATATACTATTACCTCCGCAATAACTATCTAGCACTTCTTTTTAAGTAATGAAGAATACAAATGATTATTTACCGCAACATTATTCAATTCCTCTATACTTAGATCTTTAATTTCATTAATCACATTATCTATTAGATCTCTTATATTACTGGGAAGAAAAGGCTCTTTACATACATACATTATACATCCATGATTCTCTTTTTCAACTCGTTTATAACACTGATTCTGTTCAATAAACTCTTTCAATCCATCCACGTAAAATACTTTAAGAAATCCTTTGTAGGTAAAACTGGTCGGCCATTCCCCATGTTCTTCAAACCATTTCATTTCTACTAAAGCTAATACTCTACTTAAAGTAAATGGATGAATACATCCTAGTTTATAAACAATGTATGCTACGACATCATTACTGTATTCTCTACAAATACTGTTATTCTCCATAACTATACACCGAAAGTTTAGATACGTCTAACCATTCTTTGATAATCCATTAAAGAGTTATTAAAATTATCTCAACATACTATGTAACATAGTAAAAGATAACACGTGTTTTTCTTAGCTCTCTAAAAATAATGATAAAATAGATTTATATGATGAATTTCTCGTAAGGAAAAGTCGCGCCAAATTTTTCTCTAGCTCTATCAAGTATTTCTTCCTGGGTCCTATATGCTTCTTCTTTAACTTTTTCTTCATCAAATACTAGGACTCTTCTATTCTCCATAACTATTTCTCCATTAACTATAACGGTATCTACATCACTAGCGTTTGCACAATAAACTATTGCTCCCAAAGGATCTGTTACAGGAGCAGTGTGTGGTGAGTCAAGCCTTATTATTGTTATATCAGCTTTCTTCCCTGGCTCTAGACTACCTATTTGTTTCTCTAAACCTAGCGCTCTAGCACCGTTTATGGTAGCCATTTCTATTGCATCCCATGCAGTAATAATACTTGGGTGGCTTCTAGCAGCTCTGTGTAGGAATACTGCAAATCTTAGTGCCTCGATCATGTCATTGTTATTATTACTTCCAGCACCATCTGTTCCTAAAGCGACATTTACATTATTCTCTATATAGTCCGGTATAGGAGCTATTCCAGATCCTAAATACATGTTGCTCTCAGGATTATGTATTACGTGAGCCCCTGTTTTAGCCAGTAACTTAATTTCCTTAGGAGAAACATTAACTGCATGTACTGCATGGTATCGGGGACTTAGTATGCCTAGTTCATAGAGTAATTCAACATCTGTTTTACCATGCAATTGAACAACAAGTTCTTGGTCTTTCTTTGACTCAGCTGTATGTGTATGATATAGTATCCCGTATTTGTCACTTAATTCCTTAGCCTTCAGTAGAAGTTCTTTACTTGCATTATAGGGATGCATAGGTGCAACAGCTATCCATAGCCTATTATTGTAACCATGATATTTCTTTACAAGGTATTCCACATGTGAAAGTGCTTTATCTGGTTCCTCCTTCAATATATCAAGCAATACATTTAATTCATAAATTCCTCTAGCAAGTACAGCTTTAAGTTTAGACTCAATTAATGCTTTAGCAACCCAATCATAGCCAAAGGGTCCATAATGGTTTTCCACAAGTGTTGTAACACCACTCTTTATATTCTCTATAAGACCCCATTTAGCAGCTACATAGAAATCTTCTTCTCTAAAACTAGCTAGTGTTGGATGAATACTAGTTCTAAGCCATGATACAAGCTCCATATCTATTCCAATGTTCTTCAATATACTTTGGAACAAATGATTATGAGCATTAATGAGTCCCGGTATTACAACATGTCTTTCAGCTCTTATCACTGTATCACTATGGAATCTTCTACGAGCTTCATCTCTCTTACCAACAAAGACTATCTGATCATCTTCTACAACAATAGATCCATCTCTTATAATTTTACCACGAGGTCTAACAGGAATTACATACTTTGCTTCAACTATAAGTGTAGACACTAAATATCACCTAAGCTTATATAACAAGATATAATA
>WAML01000163.1 GCA_015522345.1 Desulfurococcales archaeon | reverse complement strand
ATTTATTTCTATTCATCACCATATATTTATTCCTATTATTTGTAATGACTTACCTTTCCAAATCAATGCTTTTAGCAGCCGCATATGTTTTATTGAATATTTTGTTTTACACAAATTATTTGTATAAAGAGAATTCCGGTTTCGACATATACATATACTACCCTATTGTAATACTCACTATTTTTTCACTACTATACTACTACCATAGACACTCTATTTTTGATGAACTGCAAGAAATAGTAGATGGCTTTTCTAGATCGATCAAGAATGTTGAACTCGTTAACACTATGGAATCTATAGGTAGAGCCTACATCCTTATAGGTACCATACTATACCTTATTGGATTTAGTGGTCTAATTAATTCTATTAACTATTTTATTAAAGATTATGTGTACGGCGTCATATTCATTACCTCTATAGCAACTATAGCTTTAATTGGATTGTTTAATGTAAAACCCTTCACTACAGTAGTTGCCTTAACAACTATGTCGTTGACTTCATGGATAGCTACTCCACTAATACCGTTAGTTTTCTCACTATACACTAGTATTCAAGATAAAGAAATTGCATGCAAAGGCATTTATATAGGTAGAGCCGTGGCTAAAATGGATTTTGGGACACCACGTAGAGTAAATAAGGAGTTCAGCAAGTACTTGGTTAGCAGAAAGAGAGGAAAGACATGGTATTGGCGCTCATATACTAAGCCTGTATGTATAGACCTCTATAGCTACCCCAATCCTCATGTAATCATATTTGGTTCAACAGGTATGGGCAAGTCTTCGTTGGCAAAGAATATTGTTATACAAATGTACAGGAAATACTCTACTCCATTCCTAGTACTCGATTATCATGGAGAATACATTGATCTAACTAAGTATTTCCCTGGAGATATACTAGTAGTAAACGCTATGGATGCATCAATTAATCCCCTAGAACTCAATAATAAACCCCCCAGAATAAGATCGATAGAACTAGCTGATATAATTCAATCAATATTTAATCTAGGCTATATACAAAGGAATTTCTTAGAAGACCTCTTTATAGAGGCTTATAGACTAAAGGGTATATTCGACGACAACCCTGAAACATGGAGTAGGAATCCGCCAACATTCAATGACGTACTTAAGGTACTTGATGAACGATATGAAGAACCTATATACAGGGGAGTCGTTGAGAGAATACGTCCATATATTAGAATGTTATCTACAAACGTGTTCCTGGGTACGAGAATAGAATTAAAAGAACTTTTATCAACACCATCTATAATCCTATTAAATAGTTTACCAACCGATCAAATAAGGGCTTTATATGTAGATACCTTATTGTATAAACTAGTTAATGCAATGTATCATATAAGTGAAAGCAGGGGCATAGCTATAGTAATTGATGAAGCCCATAATTTATTCAAAAGAACTAGAAGTAAATACCTTATTTCAAAACTATTTCGTGAAAGCAGGAAGTATGGAATATCACTTATTCTAATAACCCAACAACCATTGGATGTAAATGAATCTCTTATCTTAAACTCTTACACTAGAATATCGTTTAATATTAAAGAATACAAGAACATAGATTACATGGCTAAAGCTTTCACAGGGTATAGCCAACAAGATAAAGTAAATGCTATAAAAACTGTACTGCCTCTCCTCAAGAAATTCCAGGCAATAGTAAATATAGGAGATACAATATACATAGTAGATACAAAATCTGTCTCCAGCAACAAAATTAGCTGAATATAAAAGATTTAAGTATACGAAATATGATAAGACACAATTTAGTTAAAAAAGGTGTAAAATTATGATTGTTGCTTCAGAAGACGAATATAGTTCTGTAGAAAGTGAAGAAACAAGTGAAACACCCACTGAAGCAGAGGAAGTTGAAGAATACGAATATGAAGAAGAGTATGCACCAGGAGAAATACCTATTATAGAATTTGGAGAATTTGTTCGAAAAACAGAAGCATGGTACAAAGTACTTAGTGGAGAAATACCATTAGCGAATATAGTAGAAGTATTCATACACAAACGCGTACCTAGACCACCTATGCCTAAAAAGACGGCTAAGGAAAAGAAGAAGACTAAGAAGGCGTCGAAGAAGACCAAAACAGGCAAGAAATCTAAATCTAAAACAAGCTCTAAATCTAGCAAAAAGAAGACTAGAACAAAGTCTAAGAAATCAAAATAACTCCTTTTCTACAAGTACATTATTATAGCCTAGTTCAGCAAGAATATTCTTTAGCTTATTCAAGTCTATACGTTTATCTATTACAAATAGGACTCTTTTACCACTATCATTAACATATAGTTTAACCTTATGAACAAATACTTTACCTAATACAAGTTCTTTTGAAGATTTTGGAGGAGTTATAAAGTCCTTAAACTTTTTCTGCATATATCTATAGAATTCATCGAAGTTTTTCAAGAACCTAAGTGTTTCACTAAGGTCAGTTGTTTCACCATGAACTTTAATTGCTTGATTAATAAATTCTATAGCTTCATCTAAGCTTAAATCAATGTATTTATACTTGCCAAGATCCATTCTTATTACTATCTTGTTATTGTTCTCCATAGTCTTTTACCCCATATTATCGT
>WAML01000162.1 GCA_015522345.1 Desulfurococcales archaeon | reverse complement strand
ATATAATGCATCTCGAGCTTGTTGAGTAAAGTATGGATTTAGTGATATAAATTCTCTAGGGCCCATATTCGTGAATCTAAAACCATACGGTATAATATATAGCTTTATATGTTGTTCTAGATCATTATATTTAATTACGGAATTTATTATAGCGTATCTTAATTTTCTGTTTTTATCTATTTCTACAACTTCTATATCGTATTCTTTAATTATACCTCCTATTTTTTGGATTATACCTTCATATACTGTAGAAAAGTAGTCTTGGGCAATAACTCTTAATGTTTTAACCCAAGTAGTTTCTTCTTCAGTAATTAATCTATCTATAATGTATTGTGTTATAGGCAGTATTATGATTAATCCATCGATGGATGTTCTTTTCTTAGTTATGAATTCTATAAGTTTCTTTTCTAGACTCCAGTCAACTCCTTCAATAGGTCTCCATATAGGCTTTAAAGGTATGTGTACATAGTCCTTATTAGGATCAATTATTATTATCGTTGGCCTATCTTCTTCATAGTCTATTTTATTATACAAGGATAATATCATGTTTTTGAGTAAAGTTGTCTTCCCTGATCCCGTTGTACCCAATACTAGTATGTGTTGATAGAAAATTTTTAGAGGTAAATATACTGGTATAGGCTCGCCAAGTAATAGTCTTTCACCTATAGTAGCATATCCTATAAAAACTCCTTTAGTAGGTAGTCCAAGTATTTTTTGTACAGTATTCATTTTCACTGGCTTAATTATTGGAGACTGGGGTTCTATGACATAATTTGCTGCCTCAACTACGCCCGTAGATGGATTGTAAGCGAGCAAGGGTTTTGCTTTAACAATAGCTCTGGTTAGTAGTCCAGCTGCATCTCTTACTGGAGCTTTAATTGTGAATTCAGGTAGATCTAGTTCTGAAAGAATATCTTGTCTTTTCACTTCTATTATTCTCAAGCTAATGATTTCGGAAGTCTTTATATCTACTACAGCAAGATAGCCTCCTGATTCAGAAATACTGCTATGGTCTTTGAAGTAGATGATGGGGTCTATTTCAAAAACTACTGTTCCCCCTTCTTCGTTTATAGTTGATGGAGAATGCCTTGAAACTCTACCGATTATTATTCCATGCTGTAATGCTATTTTATCTGCTTTATCAATTAACTCCTTTACTCTATCATAGACACTTAAGCCCTTGTGTTCATTATTCATGTGATATCGCCTCTATTAAACGAAGTGTATCATATGTTAAAGGAATTCCTTCTGACTCAAGATATGCAGCTAATAATCTAGATATGCTCTTACTTATTCTCTTGCACCTCTTATCTGCATATAATAGTGATAGTGGTATCGACACTCCAGCGCCAAAGCTGTCTTTTAGAGGCAAGTAATACGGTTCTATTCCAAGGTCTTCAACCAGCATATTATAGATTTTGTAGGCTACTTCTACTCTAAATGCAGAGTATTTTATGAATGAACCATATACATTCAATGGTACTATAACATAATACACTATTTTATCGGGTACTTCTTCATCTATATACTTATCAAGATAAGTTTCACTAGACGGAACAAGTATTGGGCCAATAACTATGGGTTTATAAGGAGCCTTATAGTATCCCTTCCTATATAATTCGTTTACAATTAAATCTAATAGTACCGAGTCATTCCCTACATCCCCTATCTTGATCCCGAGATAATCCTGTATTTTATCAAGAACAGGTGTCGAAAGTAATAGTCTTGAAAGCTCAAGTCTTTTAACTATACCATAAACTACTATATTTTCTTTAATACTCCTATTAATCACTCTTATTCTGTGATTAAGTATGGTTCTCCAACTAGCTATGTATTCATCAATTTTTCCTCTACTTGTAAGATGGAGTATTTTATAGTGTAGTTTAAATATATTTGGAACAGGGTATAATGGGCCATCAACAAAAACTATATGATTTCCTATACTGTTCTTCAAATTAATATTGTTTATTAAATAATCAATTACTCTATCTAATCCTTCATTTTCAACGGTACTTCTTAGTTCATCGAGTATTAAGGGTTTATTATAATCGTTTGTATATATGATGCCTGCAGGACTTTGAAAAGTAAATATTGTTTTTTCTCTAAATACTTTTCTAAGGATCTCGAGAGTAGCTGTATTAATTATGTCTAGGGATACAGCAATAAATGGGCTTGTTAGTCGTGGTAGAGTGTATCTCGTGTATATTGGTGGATGATCTAAGAGTTCGCCTTCTATATTTAAGTATATAGATAAGGAAGATACTCCTATAAATACGTAGGGTGTATCTATAGCTCTACTGCTGCCATCAATTCCTATTATTCCGTAGAATTTATTGATTTCTTGCACGTTATCTATTATCATTATTTTATCAAATAACGTCTTTGTACGTGAATAGCTTACTTCTTTTCTTAAATCAATTAGACTATTGGTTCGAGAATTAATATCATATACAATACTATTACGTACACTATTTATTAAGTCGTTAAGCCTATGGATATATTCCTTGAATAGCTCTGTATAACCAGTAGACATTATATCTACTCCTTAACTAGACATATTACGCTACTACCAAATAATAAGTAAGTATAAAAGGAGGTATTATTTCAAATGGATAAATTAATTAATGATAGATATAAGCGAGTTTATGAAAGAATTGTTAGCTTAGCAAACAACATCTCATCCAAAGATATAAGGGATATAACAATAGGTTTACTCCGTAATCCAGTAATTACTTTTGCTAAAGTAGAGCCCAAAATAGAATTTTACGAATCTCCGGCTGCTCCACATAAACATCATTCATACCCAGGCGGACTACTAGATCATACATTGGGGGTCGCATTAACGTCGTTAAGAATAGCTGATGTTGAGAAAGAAGTCTATAATATAGAGGTTGATATCGATATAGTATTGGCTGCAGCACTTCTGCATGATATCTTTAAGTATTATCAGTATGATTACGATGAACTTACTAATGGATTTAGAATCAGAAGCGACTGGTTTTTATCGCATGACTTTGCAATAATTGCGGAATTAGCTAAGAGGAATGCTCCTGAAAAACTATTAAGAGTTATAGCTGAAGCACATGGAACTACGCCTTTTTCTACAGTAGAATCAATAATAGTGCATGAAGCTGATTCTGTGGATGCATCGTTTGCTTCAACTCTACAGAATATTATATGGAACGTATGTAGAGATGTAGAGATGGTAATCAATGTACCAGCTATAAAGATATTTAATACTATATTGTCAAAAAACAGTCTTAATGAACTAGCTTACATATACTTTAATAGAGGAAGAAACAATTTAAGAGAATACATAATATCTCTACTAAAGAATTCATAAGAGATAAGCTACAAAAGCTACAAATAATAAATACTTAGAAACAAGATAAGTAATTACTTAATAGCTTAGTGTTAGGTTGACCTAATAATGCTAAAATAAATACTGTGGAAGGGATTGCCGATGGGTAGACTAGGCATTCCTAGAGTACTAGTTCTCGGGGACTGGGATGCCGATGGTGTAGTAGCTTCAGCTCTAATATTGTATGCTCAGGAAAAAGAAGGAAAGTATCCACTGGATAAAAAAGCTATAGTAGATACTAGACCATTAGATCCAGAAAGATTTAGATTATTTATAAAAGAAGTTGATCGTGGCTACGATGCTGTAGTATTCTTAGATATACCATATATAC
>WAML01000161.1 GCA_015522345.1 Desulfurococcales archaeon | reverse complement strand
GGATAATGATATATACAGGTAAAGCTATTCCTATAGGATCACTTGTTGTAGATAGTGATTATTATAATGAATTTATTTCTAGGTTTCCATTAAGCAGGAAGGAGGCTGATAAACTTAGTGAACAAGAGAAGATACTACTGGAAGAACTGAAGAAAGAAGGAAGAGTATACCTTTATGCTGGAAAAGAATACAGACTTGTATAAATTCAGCATTACTAGAGCTTTAGTAGAGAAGGTCTAGGGACTAGTAGTCAAGTACTGTAGCTTCCCCAAATCTATCAATATATACTTTCGTACCAGGTTCTTCATCTAATGGTATTATTCTTAAAGCCATATGTCTTTTCTTTGCCCATGCTATGCTATAAGCACTCTTTATGTATCCTACTAGTTTATCCTTGTCATACTTTAGTACAATAGTATCTGGCCCAGCTACGCAAACACTAGAGAATAATAGGAAATCTCTTGCTTTTATAACTCCTTTCTCTCCTGCATCCAGTAGTCTAGAATCCTCTATATACGGCAACATTACTTCATTATATCCTTTGATATATGGTTTAGCTCTAGTGAACTCCTCGAGTATATTATTAAGTACATATACTCCATAAAGGAATCCTGGAGATGAAAGAGTATAGCCTGTAATGGATTCTATCAAGTCCACAACGCTATCTTCCATCCAGGGACTAATACTGTAGTCTATAGCTATTCTCGTCTTCACAGGCTTCAATAGCTCTAGCAATTCATTATCTATTGATTGAAGAGCTTTTCTTATTCCACGTAATCCTCTCTTATTAAATACTTTAACTAGATACCGTGGATAAAGTAGTGAAATTCCTATACCAAACCCATATAGACTTGTAGTTAATGGGAAATAAGGCGTTTCAATAGGTGCACCATCTAGACTGAAAGCTATTCTAGTAGCATATACTGGTTTTAAACTAGCTGCCCGATAGAATATTTCTGCGACTTTAGAAAAATCAGGTAATTCATTCCATACAATACCTACGTAGAAACCATTACTAACTACTTCAACTATATCCTGGACACTCGTTTTTTCTAAAAGATAAACACCTAGTGATACAAGGTAGTTACTAGGAGCAATATCTGATACTATATCAACTAATTTATTATAGACATTGGGTGGTGGCTGTGGAAGGCTCAAACGTTTAGTAAATATATTGTATTTTCTATTCAATTCCCTAGCAGCTTCTTCTACATAAGAAGTACCTTCTTCAATTAAATTTCTTAATTCATCTCTACTCCATTCACGAGGCCTACCAATATACCCGGTAATACTTCTTATTACCAAGGATTTATCCAATAGTCATACACCATAACACTATATTTCTTACCCCTATAATATAACTACTACTTAGAACAATACGATTTAGATACTTTCATGTATCCAAGAGCTTCAGCGGTCTTTATCAAACCTATGTGTTTATTTAGGGTAAACACTATTGAATCAACAGTTTTTCTTCCCCTAAGCAAATGTAGGCAAACTCTAGTATGGCCATCTATAATGAAGTACTTGTCTTCATACCTATATACTAGTGGAGGAGGCATATCCCTAGATTCATACCCAGCTTTTTTAACCAAGGGCTGTGTAACGTATAGTTTATTTAATGGAATCCTCTCTCTCCATATACGCGCTATTCTATTATGTTTTTTCTCAATGAACCTAATTATATTAACCATATGCCTTAATACATTAATGTATTCATTAACTCTCTCACTTGGATTAATAAACTCTATATCTTTTAACATAGAGAAGTACCTTGGCTTATACGAGAGCGCTTCTAATAGGAATGCATCAACTAATTCTCTTAACCATAGATAAGCTCTAGCCCTATGATGTCCATCGAATATGTAGAGAAGGCCATTATATCCTCTAATAACTATTATTGGTGCATAATATTTCCTATATAGTATACTATAGAGAACATACCCCATTTTATCGCTTTCAAGGTAATGCTGAGTAGTATATAGTATATCGGGTCTAAGAGATTTCTTTCCAAGAAATTTAACACTATATCCCCATACTTTATCAAAAGTCTTTATAATACTCCTGAGTCTATTAACAACATCTTCTTCACTAGCCAGTTTAAGCCTACTTGGAATAAAATACATTATCTCTATCTCTCACTAAAACACTATTCCTGGACCAGGTTAAAGAAAGCTCAGGAGCGCCCAGCTCGGCCATCCCCCGTCTATACGGGGTCTCCGCCGGTCCACCCATCGCCGTACTACTTCATCGCTTCATTATAATAATCTATATAGTATAGGCTTTATAGCTATTCATACAAGATCGAGTTTAAAATATGTAAATAATAGGTAATGAAGTAAGCTATCTTTAAAGTAATAGAGAGTAAAAAAGAGCTCCAAATACTGCTCATTTAATGCCATTAATGGTTTAATTTATGTGGCGACCGTGTTTTACGAGCTCGTATACATTGTCTCCAAGAACTATTTGATAAGCTCTTACATGGTCTTCTTGTTTACGGCAAATCCATCCTTCAACTACTACTTGGTCGCCAACATTTATTGATGAAAGTACCTCTGTATAATTTACTGTAATACCGTCACTACTCCAAACACCACGTACATTTATAGTATAGCTATTGTTCTCTGTTTCTACTACAATATAGCCTTTATCCATCACCGCCTCAATAATTCCTTTAACCACTATTTCTTCACGATAGCATTCTTCATTAGCTCTACTTCTTTCTCTAGTACAATCACATTCCCCCTTCATATGATGCCCATGACCTCTATTATAATGTCTATAGGTGTTCACGTGATCAGCAACATTATCATTTATTTGATTGGGCTCGCCACCCATGTAGTGTTGGGGTGGAATACCAATACTATGGCCGTTATAGTCGTTGTAGTACGTTGCTATGGCTAAACCTATAGGAGCTGCTAAGCTAGCTAGTACTAGACCTAGTATTAAACCAATTCCTGTGTTAACGCCTTTCATTTTATTCACCGAGAAAAGTCTTGTCTTAGACTATTTATATTGGTAGTTCTAGAAATGTATAGACAAATTGTCTATAAATCAATATAACTAGCTTCTCTTATTTATTATCCTAAGAAATATATTGGATTAGAGCTATTGGTGCAGGCAATAATGGTTCAAGAATACTTGGCAACAGCTATATTGGTATTAAATGTAGTCTCTCTCCCAATATCTTTGTTTATAGCATATAAACTGTATAGGATATATAAGTATCTTAAAGACATTAATCTACTCATTATATCAATAGGTTTCATATTCTTTTCAATAGCTATTGCATCTACGATAGTCTCGTATATCGTATATGCCTCCATGGATATACGGCAACATACTCCAATGTGGTCTCAAGGAGATCATGGGATGACTATAAGGAGACATCATGACTATATGAAGAAGCATCTATGGCCTCATGGGGGAGAAAGTATTTCTTGGAGAATACTAAGTGTTTCAAGTACTATATTCCCACTAGCATATATGCTTATACTACTTGGGTTATTCAAGGAACTTACACCCATTGAATACACAGAAGGTTCTAAGAATAAATTTCTAGTACTCTATATAATCCCATCTATGATACCAGTGTTCATAGGCGATATACTATCGGTTACAATGCTTGCAGTAATTATATCAATTATTGTAGTTAGAGCTAAGGGTATTGGAGGACTAGTGGGCTATACTTTATTCCTTTCATCACATATTATAAGGATACTCTCTATGG
>WAML01000160.1 GCA_015522345.1 Desulfurococcales archaeon | reverse complement strand
GGCATATAATGGGAGAGTATGTATTTCATGAAATAGCTAATACTATAGGAGGGTATAGTGAATTAGACAAGATATTAGCGAGTATAATGAATGCTCCAATGAAGGAATTAAGGCCATACTGTATAACATGGAAGAAGCTTCTTGAAGAAATCAATAGAAAAGCTGATGTAACAAATGTATTGGCAAAATATGAATTAATTTGAATCAATAATATCTATTAGAGGTTTTTTACCCAAGTATTCGGCAGCTGTAGTAATCTCTACACCATTTTTCTTTGCTTCTTTAAAAACTTCTTTTACTCGTTCTCTCCACTTCTTTTCCCTAAGTAAATGGTGATCATATATTATGATGCTAGGTCTACTATTTATGATTGTAATAGCATTTTCTATAGCTCTCCGAAGATTTATTCTATTGAACATGTAAGGGTATAGGTAAGTAGGTGGCCCATCTAGTATTACTGCATTTGGTTTAAGCTTTACAATATATTCTGCATAATCTTCTATAATAGGCCCCATTACATCACTACTGTAGAATACTCTAACATTACTTTTCTCGATAACTAGAGGAGTTATCCAGCCTGTTCGATCATACTCCATTCCATGGAACCAGGGTTCTAGAATAGATATTTTTATGCCACAATAATTAATTCTAGAGTTATCACCCCATTTAACAGAGATTCCGTTGTTTATATAGAACTCTTTTATCCATCTACCTTGCATCCAAAGCTTAGTTAATTTATTAAACCATTCTCGGCCTTTCTTAAGTAACTCTAATCTTCTACTAGTATATTCTCCAAAGTCTCTTTCTACAGCGTATTCTAAGCTATTAATTGGGTCTTGGAAGTAATTTCCTCTAGGTTCTACTAAGTAATCATTCAAGTCCTTATCATAAAAACTTAGTAGTTCTGCAAAGAATTTCCTGGCTCTACTCCATTGACTCTCATTGATGTACTTATTTGGGTTCTTTGCGATAAGTAATTTATTTTTGAAAATACTCTTAACGTCTATGTTGAGTAGTTTTAAATCTGTATCCACTGGATAAAAGAAGTGGTCATGATGATAGTGGGTGATAACTACTATTTTTGCTTTCTTTAAATACTTAACTAAATCATTTAACGCCTTTCTCCTAAGTTCTTTCTTAGCTGTACTAGGTAGGGGATAGCTTGGATGCATTACAGCAGCTCCAGGATCAATAATTATCCCTCCACACTCTGTATCAATGTAGATAGAAGAGCTTTTAACACCCATGCTGTCGAACCATAGGATTTTAACGCCTATCTTCTCTAGCATCAAAATCCTTCACTATAAAAGAAACTGGTTTAGAGAGAATAATATATTATTAGTTAACTAAACTATAATATAGAGCAACTATGTTTTGGAGGAAAAAAACATTATATGAAGTAGTGGAAGAATGTATAGAGAAACTAAGGATTTCTATAGGGAAGCTACAGATAGCTAGAAATATGATAGAGCGAACTCGTAGACAAAAAGTTGACAAACTCCTACTACAAACAGCTTTAACAGGAATACCTATGAGCTCTAGAGACTTAGCTCATATATACATTAATTCAGCAGTAGGGGATCTAAGATATATATTTAAAGCTATAAAAAATGTTGAACAAAAAATCATAGACAAATACTTTCCAACGTATATAGCTAAACTTAAGCCAGAATTCGATAGCGTAAAAAACGTTCTTAGCAACTTAAAGATAGATTCAAATAATATAGATGAATCTATTGAAAAACTAACTAATATACTAGTCAACCTAGAAAATATTTCATCTTATTTAAGAAACTACCACTTGTCTAAATAACTCTTAGAAAACCTCTATTCCAACAATGTTAAACTTTATATAACACACTACATACAGTCTACCCGAGACAATGTAGTAGATGACGTATGTAGTGTATTAGGAATATAGTCATGTATAGGAAAGTCTTTACACCAGGAAAGCATTCGATTATGCAAAGGTGGAGGAGACTAGGGTATAATCAAGTAGTTTTTGTATTTGAGAGCTTGTTTGCAGGATTCTATGTTGTTGTAACAAGGAGTATTACTCCCATATTCCTTGTTGCAACAGGGTATACTCTACAGGATTTATTGATAATAAATGCTATTGCAGGAACACTCGCATTATTGATAGGGGTATTATTGTATAAATATGCTTCTAAAAGCGTTTCAAAACATAAACTCGTAGTAGCACATGTAACTGAGCGTATAATGTGGTTTCTAATACCCTTCGGCATAGGTTCTAAAGAATATATTGCACTCTTATACGGATTAGCGCTAGCATCTACTCTGCCTACAAGTGTATTTCTTCAAACAACGATGTTGTCTACACTAGATGAGGAAGCCTATAGGAAAACTCTTATGTTACGTGGAGTTACAGGAGGCATTTCAAGTATAATTGGACAATTAACAACAGTATTTACTCTAATGGCTACACGTTCTTTAACAAAATATTATATGTTGTATCAAGCAGCATTTATTGTAGGTCTTATATCGAGTATAACGATCTTAATGGCTTCATTTAAAGGAATCGTCAAGGGACTAACTTTAAAAGCTGAAGAAGAAGTTGAAGTCAAAGCGACAAACATATACTTGTTACTCGTAGTCTTACTCACTGCTTCTACACTACTAAATATTTCATGGGTACCAAGAATTATGAGGGACCTTGGTGCACCAGACTATATTGCTGCTTTAATAGGGTTTACACAAACATTAACTAATATATTCTCAAGCATATTCTGGATTAGACAAGATATAAAGAGCTATAGATATGCTATAATGTCCCTAAGTTTAATACCTTTGCTAGTCTATTTCACGCCTATACCATTACTTCATATAGTAATTGCCATAATCTATAGTTTCTCCTTTGTAGGTACAAGCCTCTATGCTGCAATAGCTTATTCAAGCCTCGTTAAGAAACTAGGGGTTATGAGAGCAGGGATACTCTTATCTAGTGCAAGCTCCTTCGCCACAGTCTTGGCTGGTTTAACGGGATATATATTATCTTCATCAACATTTCTTGTTTTCCTTGGGTCAAGTATATATGGACTACTAGGCCTATCAATAGCACTAGTATCTATACCAGAACTAGCTATAGTAAAACCAGCTTATACACGCGTATACTCACGTATACTCTACTATACAAGTGTAACAGGATATAGTTTAACGATATATTCACTAGGAGAATCCGCTAAGCTTACACTAAAGTTTTCTGCCTTAGTTATTTCTCTCCTTATACTCTTCATAATATACAAGACACTATATTACATAATATTGCTTACAAGAGGGGGATGAACATGAATAATGTTAGTGCAACACCAGGTTACAATCAAACGAGTATAGAGATTTTATGGGAGGCATTTAAGAGATCTATAGAAGATCTAATAGACTTAATGCCAAGTATACTTGTCATACTAGCTATTGTAGCCATTTACACATTAATAGCAATTATATTGACTAGATTAATTCGTTCACTCTTAATATTTCTACGTGTAGATGATCTTCTAAAACCTATATTTAAGAGAGCATTTAGTATAACCAATTTAATCATAATA
>WAML01000159.1 GCA_015522345.1 Desulfurococcales archaeon | reverse complement strand
CTCCTTTATAAATCCATATACTATGTGTCGTAATTGATTGAGACACTAGTAGTAGACTTATCACTAATTATATAATTATATTGACTTTATATGCAAGTAATATACTTAGGTAAATAAATAAATTGCCTATTCCCACGAATATCGTAAATCCCGGCCAAAAGGCATCGTATATGTATATTATAGATAGTGTTATCTATACTATACTGCCTATGATCCATCCAGCTGAGTAAAATATTCGAAAATAAACACCTTTGCCTGTCCTCCGGCCGAGATATTCTTTTCCAAAAAGAACTATAATAGCTCTTCTAATATCCCTAGAAGCTACCTTAAATATAATGACAAGAATTAATAGCCAGTAACTTACATGTATTTAGACCAATGACAAGGGCATTACCTATTTCTATGAGTGCAGCAATTATAAATAAAAGCATACTACCCAGTAAACCCATTGTAAAGTAGAGATAACTTAGTCCAGCTCTAATAGATATTATTCTAATAGATATTGTGTATAAGTATTTTAGATTCAACACACTCTAAAACTTTAATTAATTCATCAATTCTCTTGCTAATTTCTTTAGATGACATAAAGTCTGTGCCTCTACATAAATTGTGTAATTGTAACCTATTACAATATACAACTATGTATAGCACTAGTTTTTTCTGTACGACAAAATTCCACTTTCCTATATATAAGTTAGGAGATAAATTTTATGTTGAGGTTAAGGTGGTAGATAGTGTATGCCATAATAATTAATGATGTTGTAAAGAAGTTCAACAATAGAATAGTATTGAGTAATATTAACTTAAAAATAGAGAAGGGAATAGTATATAGCTTCCTAGGACCCAATGGTGCAGGGAAAACGACTCTCCTAAGTATAATAGCTGGATTACTAAAACCAGACCATGGAAAAGTTTTGATTAACGAAACGCTTGAACCCTATAGTATTGAAGCAAAGAAAGCCCTAAGCTATTGTCCTCAAGAGCCGGCACTTTATGATAAAATGACAGGTCTTGAAAATATAATGTTCTATGCAAGACTATATGGATTAAATGATAGAGAGGCTTATAGAAGAGCTAAAGAACTTCTCGAGTTAGTTGGTTTATGGAATGAAGCAAATAAGCTTGTAGGCAGGTACTCTGGAGGCATGAAGAAAAGACTTAATATAGCTATATCATTGATTAACGACCCTGAAATACTCTTGCTCGATGAACCGACTACAGGACTTGACCCTATAGTTAGGAGGACTATATGGGGTTTAATAGAGAAGTGGAAGACAGAAGGAAAAACAATAGTACTTGCAACACATTATATGGAGGAAGCTGATAATCTTTCCAATAAAGTAGCTATAATTAATGAAGGAAAAGTAATTGTAGAAGGAACACCAAAAGAACTTAAAGAAAAGTATGGACCTAAATCTATTGTTAGTATAGAAGTAGAAAAACCCTCGCCCGATCAAGAAAAACTACGTGATGCTCTTAAAGACTTTTCAACCATAGTATACATTTCAAACAACACTATCAATATACATACCAATGATCCTGATAAATATGTACCAAGTATAGTCAATAAACTCTATTCTATAGGATACAATCTCTTGTCTCTAAAAATATCCAAACCCACTCTCGAAGACGTATTCATTAGATTAACTGGGAGGAGGCTTGAATAAAATGTTTACAAGAATAAAGGCACTTGTAATAAGAGATGTAAAACTAGTCTTTAGAGATAAAGCATCTGTATTCTGGTTATTTGCTTGGCCAATACTATGGATACTATTAACAGCCTATGTCTTTGTACCTCCAGGAGTAGGATCGCCTATAACATTGGATATAGGAGTTGTCAACTACGATTCTTCTGCCACAGAATTCAATGGCATTACATTAGTAAAGATACTGAAGGATATTGAATTGAATGGTACCAAGATATTTAAAGTTAAAGAAGTAGGTAATGAAACTATTCTACTCAATTACATTAAGAAAGGCGATCTCGATGTAGGAATAGTTATACCAGAGAATTTCGGCAAAAACGTGACAATAGGACAAACAATGCTCTACATATACATAAATGCCAGAGACTTATACTCCAGTCAAATACGTTCGGCTGTAATGAAGAGTTTCTTCGATGAATTAAATAAGAGGATCGCCTATACTAAAATAAACTATACTATGTACTATATAGAGAAATACAGTAAATACATGACATGGAGTAATGTATCTAATACGCAATTCTTTAATGAAAGCTCTAATTTCGTAGAATTCCTTAGAGAATACTTTAAAGGAATAGTTGAACCTATAAATACTACAATTAAGGAAATCAAACCAAAGACTCTCATAGATAGGCCATCTATTATTGGATGGTATACTATAGGCGCTATTGGAATGATGTTCTTATATGGAGGATTTAGTTGGGGGGCAGCAATAATTGTTGAAGAAAAAGAGAGAGGGACTCTAAAGAAGCTATTGTCTACTCCGCTGAGTATAAAAGAATTGTTTATAGGCAGAATTTTATCTGGTATAGTAGTTCTTGGGATAGCGTCTATTGTAGCTATATTCGTAGGATTATTTGTTTGTAGAGCAAAAATTGTATGGAATCCATTCATGCCAGTACACTGGTTGGTGCCAGTACTAATATTGATGGCTGCTCTAATGAGTATAGGAATTGGTATAATTATATCTATAGTAGCTAAATCGCTTAAGGGAGCAATAGATCTAGCGGTTATACTGGGTTTAATGCTTGCTTTTCTAGCAGGAATATGGTTTCCACGTGAATGGATGCCTCCAGCACTACAAATGCTTGCTGAAACATTCCCTATTACATGGGCCATAGATACTATTAGGTCAGTAATAGTATATGAAGCAGGGCTAGGAGAAATATGGTTAAATGTAGTCAAAGTATTTGTAGCAACAACAATCATCTATAT
>WAML01000158.1 GCA_015522345.1 Desulfurococcales archaeon | reverse complement strand
TATTTGTAGCAAAAGACCTGCAACCTGGAAAACCCCGACCAGAACCATATGAAGCCATAAGAATAGAGAAAACCACAATTAAGCAAGCACTAAGACTACTATTAGAGAGACAACCCGCTGATGCAAAAACGTTAACAGCATTACTACTCTATCTACATCTAAGAATTAAGATCTAGAAGAACCATAATTACTCGAAAAACTATGTTTATATATCGTTTATCTTAAAACATTATATTGGTGATCGAGATTATCAAACCTAAATAAACTCTATGATATATTTCCATGGCCTGAAGACCCAAGTGATTCTAACTTCTCTGAAAGGCTAAGAATAAGCCTAGACCTTGCCAAAAGAGTGCTGGAACACAAGTTCTTAGCCAACATCCTTGAAGGCAAAGACCTTATCAGAATAATTGACGTATGTAGTGGTACTGGTATCGGAGGCTACGTATTCGCTAAACTACTACTAGAGAAAGGCTATAGGGTAACACTAACACTCGTAGACATCAGATCAAACGCTCTCCTAAAAGGAGTTGAATGGATAACTAGGGAATTAGGCATAGAACCAGAAACCCACGCCATAGACGTAACCATGCTGTACACCTTAAACAAGACATTTGACCTAGCGGTAATGTGGGGTTCGTCAACACCACACTTCAATCCATGGACCATGAACAAGCTCTTAGCCTCAATAGCCGGTATCCTAGTAGGAGATGGTGTACTAGTTCTAGAGGAATCAGATAGATTCTACCACATAGTCCATGGAGGCTACCGTCACATAAACGTCGTAGAAGGCAAGAATAAAACCGTACTAGACATTTACGTAGACTACAACTCATTGAAAGGAACATGTAAGAGAATAGTAATAGACCTAGGAGACCCAAGGAGAAACACATACATGGAACTATACTATTGGAGTATAGCGGCCCTTGGAGCACTACTGTGGCTATTCTTCAAAGACGTAGACATCCTGGAAACAGGGATAAGATCAATATACGTACTAGTAGCCACAAAGCCACGTGGAACAATAACACTAGAACAATTAAGAAAACAACCAACAATACTAGAAAAGATTAAGGAGAGAAAGACTCCCTTATAGCCTACCATATTCACCATAGTCTAGGTGACAAAAAGACAAAAAGAACAAATACTATGCTTTATCCTTAAACCCTTCCCTACGACGACACACTTATTTAAACCAGACCACCCATATATAAGTGGGATAATACGTAGAGTGGGAAAGTAAAGGAGTACATGGGTGAATACATTGGAGGCAATCATAGTGAAAGTAGATGGAAAGGGGCGGATAGTCATCCCCAAAAACATACGTAGACAACTAAACATAGGGCGGCACGTAATACTTAGAATAGAAGACAACAAGATAGTATTAGAGCCAATAAGAGACCCCCTAGATGAGCTAGCAGAACTAGTAGTAGAATCAAAGATAATTGCAAGCAAAGAACCAGAAAAGATATCACAAATAGCAGAGCAAGAACTGAGGAAACTAGAGAAAGGATAGAGAAAATGACATGGCTAGTGGAAACAGACATAGTACTAGCAGCAATAAATCCTAAAGACCCAAAGCACGGAGAAGCAAGACAGATAATAAACCAGTTAACAGGGATATACCTATCGCCATACACACTAATAGAAATAGACCTACTAATAAGGTCAGAAAACCTCAAAATCTCGGACCAAGAAAAATTCTGGCAAAAACTAGCACAAGCACTTCAATACCACGAAATAAGAACACTATCACTAAAACCAGAATACCATAAAACAGCACATAAGCTCAGAGAGAAACACGGGCTAACATACTTTGATAGCCTCCACGCAGCAACAGCAATAACAGAAAAACTAACACTCATAAGCTACGACGAAAAAGCATACCAAAAACTACCAGAACTAAAATACAAGCACCCTACAACAATAAGTAAAGGCTAACGCCCCCTCATAGCCCGCCGACAACACAGCGGTCTCAGGGGCGCCTAGGGCGGCACCAACAATTAATTAGAACAACACGTAGTATTAAACCTACATACATCAACAGGTAAACCTGCAATATTCTGCAAGTCAACCCTCTAAACAACTAACACGCGACTACCAATACATACCATAACATAAACATTTATAAACCAACCCCAGGAAAACAAACACAACACGGTGCCGCGGTAGTATAGCCCGGCCTAGTATGCGGGCCTGTCGAGCCCGTGACCCGGGTTCAAATCCCGGCCGCGGCGCCACTTATTAAATGATAAAAACAATGACATATTGCCCGCAATTCAAGTTACTTTGTTTGCTGAGATTTAGACTTAATAGTAGTCTTCTGTTAAGCTGATTATGTCCTTTTATAAGATGCCATGATCTAATTGTAGTTGGTTGCCAGGATCTAAG
>WAML01000157.1 GCA_015522345.1 Desulfurococcales archaeon | reverse complement strand
GTACTAATACTATCTACTACTATTAAAGACGAAAGAATATTTTCTAGAGAAAAATGGTGCTCCTAATGCCTATAGTAAAAATTGAAGTATACGATGAAGATAGAAGAAGGATATACAAGGGAATACATAAAGTCGATCATAAAATGGTAAGAAAAATACTAGATCTTTTAGTGCCTTCGAAAAAGAGCGATATAGAAGCAAGCGAATTTAACTTAGCTACTGCAGTATTGTGGGCGCTCAATAGGCTTAACGTACATTCTGAAGACAAAGGTATTGATGCTTGGAGTATTGCCAAGATTATTGCAAACGATGAACTCTGGTATAAGAAAGCATCTAGATACTATGGAGTACAGAGTAAGAGAGAGCTTATATCGCGAATAGCAAAAGCCATAGGTCCGGTAACCAACTATCTTATTAAAAAAGGCATTGTAAACTGTAAACAAACACCGCGTGGACGACTATATTGGCTCAATATATTAAAAGTTTGATAAAGAGTTTATAGAGAAAAAATAAATAGACCATTCCTTTTACGCGTAAATAAATTATCACACAACTATCTTTATGAACATTGTTTTCCTAAACGATCTTTTACTTTAAGTAGTTTCTTTAATGTATCGAAGATTAGAAAACTCTTACTAAAGCTCTTCCATTATCTCCCTGGGTATTTCAACTATTCTCTCTCCAGCAATGACTTGATCTATACTATGTATTACTCCACCTATTTCCTCGATCAACTTGGTTACTTCATTAAAATCTATATTAGTGCCTTCAATAACCACTATTATGTTTTCAGTCTCCATATCTATTTCTTTAACAGTTATATTAACTGCTTCAACTCCATTTGCTCTAGATAAACTCTCTGCAATATCTACTATTGAAGGGCCTTTTTTAGGTATTATAACGTCTAGTACAACCCTCTTTATCAAGGCTCATAGACTCCCGATTATACTAATAAGTTGGTAGAGGCTATTAAACATAACTAGCCAATACATGTAGAAATTTAATAACTCTATTGAATAATTATATAAAAAAGCTTTTAACTAGTGCTAAATAAAATGTTGCTCTGGGGATTTACTATGGTGGATAAAGTACCTAAAGCCATAGTTAAAAAACCTAGATTAATTAGGCATGGAGGAATAGATCCAGGGACTCGTGAGGGAAGAGGGTTTAGTAAAGGAGAATTAGAGGCTGTTGGCTTAACATTCAAGGAAGCACTTAGGCTAGGAATACCCATTGATAAGAGAAGGAGAAGTGTTCATGAATGGAATATAGCTAGTCTACGCGAGTTCTTATCCAAGATAGGGTATAAGCAAAAATCCAAGGCTGCGTAATTAGTATCGGTAAAGCCTTGTATAATATACGTTCGTGGAAATCATATTCTTTTCCTGAAATAGACACGCCTATTTTATTAACTAGGCCCACAGTCTTTGATGCATAACCTAGTCCACCTAATCCGGTAATGATGCTCCTTAGCAACATAAGCAGATTATGTTTTAGCCTATATCCTTTAATAGCTTTTGTGTAATAACTGATATCACCCATGTTTATTGAATAAGCTAAGTAAGGAGCTAATAGAGATATACCAAGTAACCCACCACCACTAAACGGCTTCACAGAAGGAATAGTATCTCCAATTGGAAAGATTTTTCTAATAAAATGTTTTTTCGTCCACTTAATTCTATCTATAGGAATTAATCCACCGAAGACCCTATCAGTACTAGTTATTTTTATTCCAGCCTTCTTTTCAATGTAACTAATTAATAATTCTCTATCTATATATGAACCTGGTTTAGTAAAGTAGCCTATGTAGCTACTTGTTTCACTTACTGGAACAATCCATATAAAGAAATCTCTACCTCTCGGATATACTACATGGACTTCTTTTTCATAGATATTATTCGTTCTAGCACTATACTGTATTCCTAGGTATTTACGTGTTTCACCAATAATGTTTTTCGACAATAGTCCCTTAGCTCCTTCAGCTAGAACTATATACTTGCTTTCATAGAATTCTCCCTTGTTTGTATAGATTTTGTTTCTATGGTTATATAATACCTTTGTTACTCTCGTCGACAACTTTATTCTGTATCCTTTAGACTCTACTTTATTGTAGAGTTTTATTTCTAGAAGAGGTCTATTAATTCGATACGCTATATTCTTTCCAGTAATGACTATTTCTTCTTTTTCTAGATGAAATATTATAGTATCATATACGTTAGCTATAACTTCTTTATCTACAATAGATTTATAGAAGGAAGCTGCATAGTAACCTACTAATCCAGTACAATGATTAGGAATACCTACTTTTGAATGTTCTTCAAAAAGTACTACATCAACGTCTTTTCTTAGTAAATAGGCCAGTGTAAGTCCAGCAGGTCCTCCACCTATTATTGCCACAGTGTAGAACTTCATAGGAAGACATCTTCTCAGCATATAATTCTATGTAGAATCAATAGTTGTGTCTCTCTATAAAAACAAAACGGGTTAACTACATAGACTAACTACTATGAGTTAAAACATAGCTTCTATCACTATACTTTATCGTATAGTACTTAGCCTCTAGCGATTTAGCTATATACATGAAAGCTGCTTCGGGGTCACCTGTTTCCCCGCAAGTATAAACATCTACTGTTGCAAAACGGTACTCAGGCCATGTGTGTATGCTTATATGGCTTTCAAGGACTATGCCAATAATACTTACTCCAGGGCTTATTTTCCAAGCTTTTATATCTAGTAGAGTAAATTTACCAATACGTGCAGCTTCTTCAATAATTTTCTTCAACTTCTCTTCATTACTCAAGATCTCTGGATTACATCCGTATAATTCACCATAGTAGTGATGACCTGTAACCACCGGTTTACTCTTCATACCCTGTTGCTCTAAATATGCT
>WAML01000156.1 GCA_015522345.1 Desulfurococcales archaeon | reverse complement strand
AGTATCTAGTGAAGGTATGCAGTACATTCTCAAGCATCTAAACGAGAAAACACTATACATACTAGATAGAGTCGTAGACACCATAATCGATGACTATATTGAATTAAAAAGAAGTAATTATAAGAGGGGAGGCGATTACTACAAAATACTTTACCCAATAATAGATGGATTATACAAGTATAGTGTAGGAGTCGAAGAAGCTCTATACAGTGTTGCCAGGAACATACATTCTATAACTGATAATATGAAGCGCTTTATTGATAGGAGGAGAGGAGATGAAGTATGGTACAAACTATACAATAGACTGAAAAACAGTGGTTTAACAGATCCTATAAAGGATCTAGAATATGTTGCTAGTTCAGTAGTAGGCATAGTTGATGTAGAAGGAGTGCTTTACTAAAATGAAAGTGAGGAAAGTTAACGAATATGTTGTTAGTGTTGTTGAAGAGAGTTTAGCTAGGAATAGACTTCCCAATGCACTTATCTATGAAGCACCAACTGGATATGGTAAAACAAGTATAGCGCCTATTCTAGGCCAGCTCATAAGCGATCACGGCTACTCCTATGGTTATATACACGTATTACCTCTTAGAAGCATTGTATTCGATCTATACAATAGGCTTTCTTCAAACAAATTATCTTTGAGGAATATAGATATAGAGGATATAGGTTATCAAGCTGGAGGACTATTGGTGGCTGGCAAGAATCCTTTTCTAGCAAAAAGAATTAATGTAACTACAATAGATAGTCTCGTACTAAATTTAGTTAAACTTTCTCTAGGAGATCCAGCTATATTCAGTAAACACTATGAAGCTAGTAGAGCCATGATCTATACATCAACTATTACATTAGATGAAGTACACCTTTATGGTGGAGACCCTGGGTCTCCCGAAGACAGCTTATTTAGTACACTACTAGCTACACTAAACTTATTCACACACTCTAAAACACCTACTATCATACTATCAGCTACCCTGCCTACCCAGATATCGGAGAAGATCTATCAGTATGCTTCTCTAGGAGATAATGTAGTCTGGGCAAAGTATGCTCCAAGTAGTGGAGTATGTGTATCTAGAGCCAAATGTATTAGAGATAAAGAATATGATGAAGAAGTCTTGGCTACTAAGTGGAGTACAAAATTTGTTGCTGGCGACGTAGATGAAGTAGTTAATATTATTAAAGACGAGTACAGTTGTGGTAGAAGAGTTTTAGTTATAATGAATAAGCCGAGTAGAGCAGTTAGTGTTTATAGGAAACTTGTTGACGAAGGCATAGAGTCAACTCTTATACATGGTAGGCTAATGCATGGTGAAAGAGAGGAGAGGGAGAAAGCCGTTGGTGAATCAAGTATCTTAGTTGCAACACAAGTAGTTGAAGCAGGTATTGATGTAGACTTCGACACTCTTATAACAGATATTGCTCCTCCAACTAATCTAGTTCAAAGAGCTGGGAGAGTAAATAGATACCTAGATCCTTCTAGAGAAGGTAGAGTATACATAGTATTGGATGAATCCTCGTATAAGGGAGTATATGTTAGGGATGTAGTAGATAAGACTATAGAGTACCTCAAGAAATATAAGGATAAGATTAACTGGAGACTACCCTACTCTACAACAAGCAATATAGTTGGGTACATGGATTTAATAAACAATGTATACGAAGGCCTTAAACTACATTATTTGCCTCAGAAAATACTTAAGATAGTTGACCTAGCTAGGTCGATTGCAACAACTACTGAAACAGCATTAAGGACTATATATGATGAGTGTATAAGGCTTGAAGGCTTAGTTAGATCAAGTGTTCTAGTACCTTTAATACCCTTAGACACTGGCGAATCAAACATTGATTTAGAAGATATTTGGCGCTACATAGTTCCTGTAAGCCTTAAATGGCTCATAGATAAGAGGGATAAATTATTTGATAAAAAAGCCTCTATCATATACATTGTTGGAGAAAATATAAAACACGATCCTATAGGAGAAGATATAGTACGTGATAAAAAGAAGTTTATAAAATTCATATGCCATAACACTGTAGGCTATCCTCCATCAAATAAAGTATTTCTTGGAATAGTTGTTGCTAGAGAAAAATATGTTCCTGGAATAGGCTTGCTAGTTTAGTTAACCCAGGTGTATACTCTATGGGGTATAGTTGTGTGGATAGACTACATGCATATATAGATGAAAGCGGTAGAGAATATAGTCTAGTCAAACACTTGTTAAACACATATATTGTTGTTAAAGAGACATCGCTGCATAAGAGATATAGTGTTGTAGCTAAGAAGGTTTCGGGAGAAACTCTAGAGAAGAAGGAGTTTGAAAAACTATTCTATACAATACCTCTACTACATGATATAGGCAAGTCTATGATAGTTTATCAGGAAAGGCCTAGAGGATACGATAAGAAGTACTACCTCCACGAGATCATATCTGGTATTATAGTTGATGAAATACTATTCTATAAGTACTCTCGATTCCCCATTACAGTGAAGAGTATTGGAATAAATACTGTTAAGTGGTGTTTATTCATATACCCCCTGGTACTACATCACTATGCAATGAATCGTTTAAGAGGTATTCTAAAGATCGGCAGTAGATTCAGAGAGATCTATAGGGGATGGAGAGAATGGTTTAAGGTACGTGTCATGGATATAGAGTGTAT
>WAML01000155.1 GCA_015522345.1 Desulfurococcales archaeon | reverse complement strand
ATATAATAGTGGCTGTATCAGATGATCTAGAGTCTAGTATTAGAACTCTAGAACTTTCTAAGAAATATAGTTTCATAAGACCATGTATAGGGATACATCCCTGGAGTATCGGAGAAACATCTATAGATGAACTAAATAAGTTATTGTCTCTAGTAGATAAAGAAGAAGTTAATTGTCTAGGAGAAATAGGGCTAGACACTATTTTTGTTGCAGAAACCATTGATAAACAGAGAGAGTTTTTCTTAAAATTCCTTGAAAAAACAAGAGACTACAACCTATTACTAAATCTACATACAGCGGGAACATGGAATGAAGTATTTAATTTATTATTAAAATACGATATAGAAAAAGCATATTTTCACTGGTATACAGGTCCTTTAGACTTATTAAACGAAATTATTTCGCAAGGATACTATATAGGAGCTAATCCTGCCTGGATTATACAGAAGAAACATAGAAAAATTCTTGAATACGCTGGAGTAAATAATTTAATAACTGAAAGTGACGCCCCCTACAAATATAAAGGAATATATATGACTCCCTCATTAGTGAAGAATACACTTGACTACTTGTCACAGCTCTATAGAATAAGCTACGAAGTCCTCAAGTACAAAATATACCAGAACTATTTGTCATTATTTAATTACTAATTTACTATAGTTTATTCCAGTTACCATCGGATCTTTTATAGTCATTAAAACTTCATTGGACTTAGTATCGTCATTAACTATTTTTAATAGGTTATTTCTAAGAATGATAAGATTTAACAATTCGTCAATTAATACATCTTTCAAATATCCATCAACTAGTCCGTAGCTTATTTTATATGATATTTCATTAATTTTTTCTTCAACATTCCTTAGAAAATACTTTACCATATCTTTGCTATTGTAGCAACACATTGTAGTGGTCCCCAAGCTTATTGTCTCATAGTTGATAATTATTTAAAGGAATAGGGTAATCCGGTGAGCCATTAACGATGTTATTACCTATGTGGCTTACTCAAGCTTCAGCTTCTACTACATTTTCAGTAATACTAGTAGGTATAGTTGATTCACTGTATACTGTCAGCACTATATGAGTTTTCCTAGGAAGAATAGTTATTTCCATTGAATCTTGATATAGTGTCATACTCTTTAATCCGTTATAGCCAAGGCTCTTTAATACATAGGTTACTGCCCGATATATTTCATACCCTAGTTGTACAGCTTCTTTCACTTTTTCAAATCCAAGATCAAGAGGTGCAACATAATCTATAATTCTTCCTTCTCTATCTAATACTATTACATAAAACCCTCTATCCATCAATGTATTACACCTAACTTATACCATTTTCGAAAGTATTATCTACTTCATAAAATATTCTTAAAAAGAGAGACTCTAGTAATAACTAGGTATTACCGCTGGGGGTCAGAAATGCTTTCATTAGCTAAACTATATGCTTCAATGGCTTTAACGGTACTAGTAGTATCATTAATATCTATAATAATCCTAGCTGGAGTTATATACGTCGTTGGAAGCTCTATCAGCCTAGAGTTTCTACTCGGGTTCATAGCAATAGTATATGTTGCGCAATGGCTTTTATCTCCGTATATAATAGAAGCTATGTATAGTGTAAGACCTTTAGAGAAAGGAGAATTGCCTTGGCTAGAGAGAGCCGTCGAAGAACTAAGTATTAAGAGTGGTATTAAGAAACCCCAGTTAATGATTGCATACATTGACGTACCAAACGCATTTGCTTATGGAAGTCCTTTAACTGGATATAGAGTAGCTGTTACAAGAGGTTTACTAAAGTTATTGCCTAAAGACGAAGTAATAGCTGTAGTCGGGCATGAACTAGGCCACATTAAGCATAGAGACATCATAGTAATGATGTTAGTAGGACTTATTCCAACAATACTTCTTTGGCTAGGCGATTACCTGCTTAGATGGGGTTGGCTCTTTGGATTTAGAGAAAGAGATAGAGAAGGAGGATTAGGTCCTTTGGCAATAATAGCTGTAGGAGGACTGCTCCTCATACTAGGCTTTATACTAAATTTAGGTGTTCTATACTTAAGTAGATTAAGAGAATACTATGCTGATGCTCATTCTGCCCTCACTGTACCCAACGGTTCTAAGAAATTAATGAGGGCATTAGCAAGAATACTAATAGCTACAGGTTATTTAAAGAAGAGAGGAGTAAGAATAGAGAGATATAGTAAATTAAAAACACTCTTCATAGCATCACCGGATCACGATATATATTCGCTAACATACGATATAGATAGCATAATTGAAGAAATAAAACAAATAAAACCGAGTATTTGGAGTGAAATATTTAGTTCACATCCACATCCATCAAAGAGGTTTAGATTTTTAGAAAAACTCGCTCTCTTATAACTACATATCCTTAAGAACCAGGTATATACCTATACGTAATTATATGAAATTTTTATAAACCCTAATTCAATTTACATAATTTATAGTGTAAGGTAATGGTAGGTAAATAGGGTATTCTAGGGATACAACGATGTTCAGAATAATGCTTGGTACACCAGTATTT
>WAML01000154.1 GCA_015522345.1 Desulfurococcales archaeon | reverse complement strand
ATCTTTTTCTAATATTTTACTACATCTATGTTCTTAAGTAAGTCTAGTAGTCTATGGTATGCCAGTGTTTTTGATATAGATTTGGCTTCTCTAGGCCCTGGTTTTTTCATGAAGAATGCATTTACTTCGTATACTGTTCCTCTAAATCCTTTGTCTACGAGTATCTTACTTATTCTTATTAAGTCTACAAGTAATCCTGCGAGTGCTGGACTATCATTTATTCTAGCGCTTATGAATAATGAATCTCTTAGTCCATTAAATGTTATGTATTCTAAGTGCATTGCAACGTACTTTTTATCTCCTAAAGGCTCTAGGTATCCCGTGGGCTTTATATAGTGTGGTGCATTGTATCCTAGTATATCCTCTACTATACTGCTTTTCGTGAATTCTTTCATTTTATTTCTCTCAGGTACTGTTAGAGCCAAGAAGTCGGTGTTACCGCCTATGTTAAACTGGACTATGAATTCTACAAATCTATTTCTTTCAGCCATGTGTTCTAGTAAATCTGCTGTTAATGGTGTTGCTCCTGTTGCTCCATCATCTCCTATGATTACTGATTTAGCTTCATTATATAGTTCCACTATTGCTGGATCATTTGCTAGCGGAGATGGTATAGCATTTATAAATGCTATTCTCTTACCAGTTTCTATAGCGTATTTTGCTGCTGCATAAGCGTATGCATGTGACGCTGATACTTTTGATGAATTATTCTCTATAGCGTGCTCTAATTTGTTTAGTTCATTAAATGGTTTTGCAGGCTCTGTCGTTATAATGTTCACAAATACATCTGGTTCAATAATTCTCCATTGATCAATTAGTCTATTAATAGCCTCCTTTAACCCTAGCCTATGCTCTAAACCTACAGCATTATCAACTAAACCTTTTAAACTACCCAAATGTATCCCTTCATATACACTAATTTTCTTAAGTTCTTCGGGTACGGGTAAAGTATCTCCAACAAGAGAGTATGCTACATCATATACTGTTTTACCAACTTTAACTGGATCAACATCATAGCTAGCGACAAATTCTATATCATTTATACTGTATGGTAGACTATATTTAGCAAATGGAATACCGTAAGGCTGTAATTCGCCTCTTTTTATTCTCTCAACACCAACTACTAAATGCGATGCAACCATACCCTGGCCTAATATAACAACTCTAATCATAGGGGATCACCTCTAGTTAAAAGGTCTATATATGGATATGTATTTTACTTATTTATAGGAGATAAATCAGCTACTACTATATATAGGCAATGGAGCAGTATATATTTTTTACTCCATCTCTATAACTAACGCTATACTTTTTATAATAACATATATATGTGTAATCACCGCAATTACTAGAAGTGTATAAACAATATATCCTATTAAACTACCAATAAATACTATGAATAACCTTACATCTCTAGAAGCAATGCCATTGAGAGGACCTACTAGACTCGGATGTATATTAAAGTCTTGTTTTCCTCTTGTATGAATATAGCTTACGAGGAGATCTCCTGATAAAGCTAGTAAACAAATAACTATAGTTAAACTCCTATTATACATAGGGTTAGTTATAGCGATATATGAGAGAGTTACTAGTATAACTACATCAGCATACCTATCAAGCATAGTATCTATATACCCTCCTTTCCTAGAAGCCTTCCCCAACGCTCTAGCAAGTTCGCCGTCAACACCATCTATTATTGAAGAAAACTGTACCAATAACCCAGCGAGCCAAAGATAATTAAATAAATAGAGTACACTAGCTAGTACAGCTATAAAGAATGCTATAAGAGATATTTGATTAGGTGTTAACGGGATATTATGGGCGATAATATATTTTGTAATTCTAGTAGATATTCTTCTATTAACATACCTAGAAATAGGTCCATCTACACTCTTTCCCTTAACCTCCACTCCTTAAACACCTCTTCTAAAACTATAGAACGATAGCTAGTAATTAGAGAAAGGTAGTCTTCTAAAGTATCTACATCAGTCCATGGAAGCCCATTAACATCACATACACGCACCCTCTTATACCTTGAGATACATGTTATAAGTCTAGACAATTCTAGAT
>WAML01000153.1 GCA_015522345.1 Desulfurococcales archaeon | reverse complement strand
GTATTCTATGTTCTTGAGATACTTATCTAGATCTCTGAAAGCTAGGGCTGCAAATATGTACGTTAATAATCTAATTATGAAGTTAACTCCATTCACTATATATAGAGGCATAAAGGCCCCCACGAAACCAAAGGATATTGCCTGCAATTCCTCTAACGAAACCTCTCCTTCACGGATTTTTTCATCAACATACCTACCGTACTCATATAGTTCTCCTGATGTATAGAGGCTTACAGGTATGGATACAAATACTATTATCGACAATAGAAGCAATAATATTAGTACACGAGCTCTAAATATCTCCTTATTTATCCTATATAACTCTCTAAAAGATAATGCTTCTACAAACAATGTTAATCCAAGTACTATATTCAAGACTATTGTTCTAGTTGAGGAAAGAGCTTCGGCGGTAGAATACATTATGTCTCTAATATTCATTAATGCCTTTGTATAATTTTCTCCACTACCTATACTTATTTGCGGAGAAACCATAGCAGTTGCCCTAGCTAACTCCATCACTTGAGCGTAAGAGTATATAGCTGTAGTAATGATTAATAGTATTCCTGTAATTAAAAAGACCTTTTTATTTATTCTAGAATAGGACTTTATCCATGATATACTAGTTAATATGTAGCCTATGGAATCTATAAAGAATGCAGGGATAATCCTTAGTATATAGCCTATTAAGAACATTTTCCTAGCTTTACGTAGTTCCTTAAGAAGAGCTATGTTCTTGTCTTCATTACTTAGAGAGACATCCAATACTATTCTCCCCTATGTTCTTTTAAGTACTCCTCTAATTTAGATATAATCTCTTTCACTACTTCATGTTCATAATGGCTCATACACTGTCTAATAAATTCTATACGAAAATATTTTTGTATATCTTCTCTAACTCGACCCTCTATTATTGCTTTTTCAGCTTTTTTCTCACATTCTCTAGCATATCTCATTAAATTAGGTCTAACAATGAGTATATATGGATACCTTCTATCAGCTCTACCAATTACTACTAAGTGCTTTATACTTGTTTCATCAATTGCTTTCTTTACTACACTATATTCTTCCTTTTCAAATACAAAACACTGGACGTTTTTAAAAGCAGTAATCATTCTCTTAATCATATCAACTATATTTTCTTCACTCATACTAGTTAATCACCTAGTTCGAGTTTTTTCACAGGGATCTTAAGAGCGTCTATTACAACTCTAACAATCCAGGCAAAAACAGGATTACCCACGCTCTTTCTCACAAAACCATTATCGTATTTAGCTCTATAGATCATTTCACCACGTGAATTATAGACTGTTATAAAACCCTTTACTTTACCCCATAAATTCTTTACAAACGATACTTGAATTGCATAATCTCCATGAGATAGCATTATATAGTATCTTTTAGCATATCCTCCAGAATATATAGGCTTTATATCTTCAATTCTAGTAATTCTCTCTTTGAGTTTCTGAACAGGTTTTATACCATTGTCCTTAAGTAGTATTAAAGCTATTTTCCTAGCTACATGCCTCTTTGTTTTACTAATACTTTCTTCATCAACTAGATCAATTACTACTGGTAAATGCCTGTCTTCTTTGACTGTATTATCCAATTTATTCACCAATGTATAGAATATTATCTTTAACATTCATAGATACTTTATCTATTGATATTATTAGTACTGTGGGATTGGATGCTAATTGAGCGGAAATTCTAACTTCTCTTGGATTCCTTATAACAACTTGCTTGACCTTCTCATATACTTCTTCTCTATAAAGCTTGCCATCATCGTTATAGACATATATTTTTACATCATATTCCTCAGGCCTATGATGTATCGATATAAATGCTTTCGCCATACCCGAAACCCCTGGTTACAGTACTTGAAATACAATCTATATAGTTGTATCTATAGCGGTTACTCGAGTTCTACACTAGATTTGTAGCTGCATTAATGCTTATATGTCTCTCCAACTATAAACTAGCCTCATACTAGTTTTGTATGTGGGGATACTACTATGAATAAAGGTAGTAGAGAATCGCTTATATTATGCATTATTGATGTACTTAGTAAGAAAAAGAATTATGTAAAGTATCAAGACGTACATAATTTGGTTTATGAACTGAGTAAGAAAGGATATATTAAGATAGAATATAATGATTGGGAAAGAATCGGTGGCTTAGGCGTGCGTAGTAAACTACTTGACTATGAAATAAGTTATTTAATAATGAAAGGATTTATAGATGAAGAAACCGGTAAGCTCAAGAAAGACATTTACTGTAGTGACTATAGTTTGTGTGAGATAATACACAAATTTATTAGTGCTTAAGCTAGGAACTACAACGTTATTTCTGCCTCACTACTGCCTGCAAAGGCTATTTCGTTAACTGCTTTAATAAGTATTTCCGAAGCTATTTTATCTATATTGTAGCTACTAGAAAGTTTATGATATCTATCACGCAGTACATATAGTCTTATAATTATTTTAGGTGAAATACCTTCTTTAGCCATAAAAGCTGGTATAATGAGCTCCTTCGCCCAATCTACTTTACCTCCTTTTATCTTCCCGATGAACACACTCGTCGGCGATACAATGCTGGGTAATGGTGCTGGATGCAATATATTACTATCAACCCATATGCTTTCCTCATCTACTCCAAACTTCTTACTAAATTCTTTAGCGACAAGCTTCTCTATTTCACTTGTAACTCTATCCTTGAATCTAATAATGAACATAAATGCTTCCCCGCCTCTAATTAGAGAAATCCTAATATCTTCTCCTACGTGTTTCCAAGGGCTCTTTCGTTTCTTTAATATAATCTCTGCTGCCTCAACGACTTTCTTAGGGGCACTAGTGTTTTTAGATGAAAGAATCGTTAGTAATTCATCGTATATACGGGAATCAGTTAGTGAGAGATATTTCTCCGGCCTACCTTCATATAGTTCTAGTACTGCTTCAGTTAATCCAAAATATTCATCTCCTTCAACTAATGCTTCATATAAAATTCTATTGAATGACCTATTTACTGGATGGTAATAGACGTTTTCATACATATATTCTCTACTATACAAGTAGATCCTGAGTGAGCTTAGAGCCTGTCTCTTATACACATCTCCGAGCCC
>WAML01000152.1 GCA_015522345.1 Desulfurococcales archaeon | reverse complement strand
TTATATGTGTATCTACGGGGAACGTATATTTATTGAAATACATCAACAGGACTATATCAGCGGTTTTATCGCCTATACCAGGTAGTTTCTTTAATTCCCTTCGTGCATCTTCTATATTTAGATTATTTATATTATTTACAAGTTTATTAACAAAGTCTTTATTAGAAAATATATTAGCGAGTTCTTTTATAACGCGTGCCCTCTGATTATGCATTCCAGCAACTTTTATTGCGTTAGCTAACGTGGTTTTGTCTAGCTTAACTATTTTATCAGGTTCAATAGATCCATTACATATTTTCTTAAGATTTTCATATGCTTTTATGGCATTCCGATCACTTGTGTTTTGGCTTAATATTACTGCTACAATAAATTCATACAAACTTTTCTCCTTAATACGTGGGGCAATGAAGTCTTTTAAATTAATTTTATAAGTTCGCCTAAGTATCTGAAATACTTTTCTCCCTATAGCTGTAGAGTTATTGTCTATAAGGCTATACATTGATACTCCCATGTAAAAGTTATGGGTATATACGGCCTCTATATCTTGGGAAAGGTATTGCATCTCTTATATGATCGAGTCCCGCAATCCACATTACGAGTCGTTCTATGCCTAGACCAAAACCACTGTGTGGCACACTACCGTATTTCCTTAAGTCTAGATACCATTTATAATCTGAAGGATCATATCCTTCATCCAATATTCTCTGGTACAGTTTATCATAATTGTCTTCTCTTTCGCTACCTCCAATAATTTCACCATAACCTTCTGGAGCCAATAGATCGAATCCTAGAACTACTTCTGGTCTCTTAGGGTCGGTTTTCATATAGAAACTCTTTATCTCCTTAGGGAAGTGCGTTATGAAGAAAGGCGTTTCAAAGTCTTGAGTTAAAACTCGTTCTTCATCAGCACCTAAGTCTTCTCCCCACGATATAGCTAGTCCTTTCTTCTTCAACCTATCAATTGCTTCATCATAGGTAATTCTAGGATAGGGTGTTTTAGTTGATTTCTCGAGTATACTTGTATCTCTATTCAGTAGCTTTAGTTCTCTCTCGTTTTCTTCAAGAACTCTCTTGATAATATAGGCTGTTAGTTCCTCGGCTACATTCATTATATCATACATGTTATACCAAGCGGCTTCTAGTTCTAAATGCCAGTATTCGGCTAAGTGCCTTCGAGTCCTACTTTGTTCTGCTCTAAAACTTGGTGTTAGACTCCATACCTTTTCTAAACTATAAATTAGTACTTCTAGATACAATTGAGCGCTTTGGCTAAGATACGCTTTTTTATCAAAATATTTTACTTCAAAAAGTGTAGCTCCGCCCTCGCATGCCGATGCAGTTAGTATAGGTGGTGTAACTTCCCACCATCCATTCTCTAAAAGCCATTCTCTACCAGCTTTTAATACAGTATGCTTTATCTTCATTACGTTAGTTAATTTCCTACTTCTAATCCAAAGATGTCTATTATCGAGTAAATACTCTATTCCTTCACCGCCTTTTATCGGAAAATCTCTGGATATACCATATACTCTAAGATCCTTTACATGGAGTTCGTAGCCGCCTGGTGCTCTAGGTTCTTTTCTTACAATTCCTTTTACAGCTATACTGCTCTCTATACCAAGGTTTACTGCAGTATCATATACTTGTGGAGATACTTTAGAAGAATCTATAACACACTGGATGATCCCGGTACTATCTCTTAATACAACGAATACTTTCCCACCTATAACTCTATGTCTGTAAACCCAGCCACGTAGTTCCACTTCTTCACCAATCATGTCATCGTTCATTACTTGAGCTATACTCATAAATACCATTTTCTACTGCCCCAACTCTGCGTCTAGACATAAGAATTGTTTGCACAAAAATAAATTTAATATTTAGTTTTGAGAGAAACAGTTTATCATTAATCCTTGTAGCCTATTAAAGTAACTGTTCTTAATACACTAGGTATATTCCTTATAGCAGTTACAACTCTATCGATTTCTCTCATAGAATCTACTTCTACTCTAACTACAACATCGTATTCACCGTATACTATTACAGCTTCAGTAACTCCGGGTAACCCATTTACCTTATCTAGTACATCAAATTCCTTACCTATACTAGTCACTATTAGTACATAAGCTATTATCTTATCTTCGCTCATGCACCTCTCCCCACTAACGTGGGATAGAAAGAGAAGGGATAGTATTTAGGTTTTTTCTTTACCAAAGTCATAGCCACAGTGTGGACAAAATCTTACTTCAACAGGAACTTTTGCTCCACAGTGTGGACATATTTTATATCTTAGACTAGATGCTGGAAACACATATCCACAATAAGGACAATACTTTGCATTAACTGGTACTACAGCACCACATCTAGGACATATCTTACTATCTTCACCAACCCTATGCCCATGGACTATCTCATATTCTTTAACGATGAAATAGAGTTCTTTAATCACTCTCGAGATCTTTTTATTAATTGATACAAGGAGTACAGCTACTATTATAAAAGTTATACTCGATATAGGAACGTATAAACTTAATTTGGCTGTCGTATAATCATATTTTTGTATAATAGATGTCATAATATTGTAATGATCATAGATATTCATTATAGAGTATATTAAAAGGTAAAGAATAGATACTCCTGCTAGAGCATACCTTATTTTCTTATACGAAACAAATGCTATTGACAATAAACCTACTAGAAGAGAGATAATAGGCGTAAACCATAATTTCCCTTCAATTATTTTAACACCGATTATTTCTGAAGTATTTTTCAGTGGAGGAAGTATATGTATATTCTCGACAACATATGTTTCATTACCTATACGTTCTATAAAATAAGATTCTTTTAATACATTAAGTATAATCCTAATTTCTCTAGTTACATTATAGTTATCGCTTAATTCTATTCTGAAAACACTCCAGGGAACGTAGATGTATAATGTAGCCATGAAAACTATGCTTAATATTATGTACATCCATATACTTTTATTCGATAATGTTACGCTATATAAACTCAATATTTTCCCCCAAATCTTCTCGTAGGTATAGTCTTTGAACTATTTTATCTAATTCTATATTGTGCTCATTCAAATATCTTATAATGTATTCATCAAGGTTTTTAGGTCTATTCCCATATAGTTCTCTATATAGTTTAAAGAGAGCCTGTTTTCCATCAAGTAGTATCTCATTTGCTATATCCACTAGTATTGATGCTTGACTTTGGCTGATAAGACTAGTATTTTTTACTTTAATTAATTGTGTAAAACGTATTCCTGTCTGGAGTTCTACAATAATCCCTTTCATTTTATTAATTGAGAGTATGCCGCTGTGTTTGAATCCAGCTAGTCTAGCTATTTTTAGTATAGATAATGCCTCATCAAGATCTAGTGTAGATATATGGAGTATAGGGCCCGAGACTATTAACCATAGTCTTTTAGTAATGGGTTTATAAGTAACATTAATTAATTCATCAATAGTTATTGGCTCGTGCTTCTTAAACACAATATTGGTTTCTTCTCTACTCCAAGGCTTTTCTGAATCAGACAATATTATTCTTCCACTACAACTACTTATAGTATATGATTTAGGGCGCATATTGAATTCTATTAGTACAGGTAAAAGGTCTTCATCTAAGTAGCCTATCTCTAGATCCTCCCATAATCTATTCCAAAACTCTATCTTTCTCTCACGCCATAGTCCTTCATTTACTAGCTTTAGCAATTTCTCTCCAGCCCTATATTGTATGTTAGTTATTGAATATTTTTAGGAATACTTTTAGATTAGTATAGAGTTTCTGGTACAACATATTTTTATTAAACACGAGTGTATCTAGTGTTATTAGTGAATTTATGGAGGAGATACTATTGAGTAGTGAAGTGATATCTATAGACTACTTCTCTAAAGTAGACTTGAGAGTAGGTTATGTAAAACATGCTGAGAAGATACCTGGTACTACAAAGTTGTTGAGACTAATAGTAGATCTTGGGGAATTAGGTGAAAGGCAATTAGTTGCAGGACTGGGATTGTGGTATAAGCCTGAGGATCTTGTTGGAAAATATATTATTGTAGTAGCTAATCTAGAGCCTAAGAAGTTTAGAGGATATGTAAGCCAAGGCATGTTGTTAGCAGCAGACAGCGAAGATGGTACTCCTGTACTTCTAACGGTAGAGAAGCCTGTAAAACCAGGGTCTAAGATACGTTAGCTCGTTATGAAGGTCTCGTCCTTAAATAGTGCTGTAGCAGGGTGTATATAATAGGGTTTAGTTAGTCCTTTAGCATGGATTGTCACAAATATATTTTTATCTATACACAAAGACCTTATAGCAAATCCTATTTCTTCTCTCCACATACTATAAACTATTAATTCTCCACAGTATTCTTCAAGAATACTCCATGCATTAATAGGGTTATCTGTTTCAATAACTAATTCTCCATTACTTGTGTGTACTACTGCATAATTTCTCAAATATTCTTTGACTTCGCTATAAATATGCATTAAACTACTCTTTTTATTCTCTAGCCTCTTCTTTTTAGCCATAAATATACACCATATAAGCATTTGTAGCCTACTACTATACTCTCTATAGTATTTGTGGT
>WAML01000151.1 GCA_015522345.1 Desulfurococcales archaeon | reverse complement strand
GTATAGGGATTTAATATTTTTCTTCTATAAGAAAAACAGTGGATTTACATAAAAGGTTTATACAATAGTAGTCTCTATAGCTTTACTGTATTACTTCTGTTCTTTCTTCACATTAGCTTTTTCTTCAATTTTTACTTCAGCTATTTTCTTAGCTCTCCTCGATAACTCTCTCAATACATCGTTTTTAGATATTATACTAACTATACTCCGGTCGTCACTTAATACAGGAATACCATTAAGTCTATCCATAAACATATAGTCAATAGCTTTAGCTACTAGAGTATTTGGTGGAATATACTTCCTATAGGGAACCATAACATCTATAGCAAGTAATGGAGTTATTTTAACATATCTACCTTTTCTAGCAGCGCCTTTAACTAATTTCCTTACCCATATTAACCTACGGCTTTTGACACCTGTTTTAGCATCTTCAAATGCTACAAATAAGAGCCTATTAGTAGATACAACACCTACTACATCACTGCCATCATAAACCGTTAAAGCATCAAGGTATAGAGTCTTCATTTTATTAACTACATGGTACAAGCTATGGAATGGGTGGACACTAGCTATTTTACCGGGTATTATAAGGTTTTCAACCAGTAGATCGCCTAGTATATTCTTGGCAGCTTTAACAACTTCATCTTTAGTTATAAAACCAATTATTTCATTCTTTTCATTAACTACAAATACTACTTCACTCTCATACCTAGTCATAACAAACGCTATATCCTCTATAGGTGTATCAGGTCTAACTCTAGGTATATTCTTCGTCATTACATAGTCTATGAAGTATCTATCCTTGGTTCTTCTTCTCCATAGAGGACCTTTAACTCCAATAGCATGTAGCATATTCCATTTAGAAACAATGCCTACAACATCCCCTTTCTCATCAACAACTAGTAGGTAGTCGGTTTTCTTCCTAAGCATTTCTTTTCTAGCATGTTCTACAGTATCATTTATTGTTATAGCAGGCAGTTCTTCAACTAGTATATCCTTAGCTAAAATACCGGCATACACAGGCTTTTCTATAACCTTGGAAACAAGTACTTGAGACAATACTTTCTCGCGTCCAACAAATACTACTCGTTCTTCACGTGAAACAGGTATAGGCAAAGCCTTTGTAATAGGTACACGTACTCTACCTGGTTTAGCGCCTTCTAGATAAGCTCTTATAATATCTTCATACGTAACTACACCAATAACATAACCGTTTTCATCAATTACTGGAACAAGAGGCAAGTCTTGCTCGGCTACTACTTTAGCAACAGCTTCAACAGGCATGTCCTTAGTAGCTACGAGAACGCCTCTCAACATTATTCTCTGGACTTTAGCTGGAGAAACTATACGTTGTTCGCTCTCTCTATGGAATAACCATCTACCGCTTCTCAAAAACTCTTTATAGGTAAGTACACCCATAGGTATCCATTCATTCTCGTCTCTAACGACAACAACACCCGGCTGTCCATGAAAGACTATTCTACTCCACACTCTATTGACTCTATCACGCCACGAAACAATGTATTTATCCAAGTTCTTGGTAGTCATTATCTCTGAAATAGTTTCAGCAATAGGCTTGTAATTCATTTTAATAAGGTAATTAAGCATGTCATTGTAGGAGACTACGCCAATAAGCTTTCTCTCACTAAGATCATTGACTACAGGCGAACCAAAAACCTTGAATTTCCTCAATAAATTAAATGTTTCTCCTAAATCAAGATCCTGAGTGACTAAAGGATGTTCACGTAAAGCATCAGATACTCTAATAGATGTATAATGGCTAGTGGGCAAGATTAAGTCAATAGCAGTTATATAACCCAATACATTCTCTCTAAGATAATCTTTTACAACAGGAATAATTTCTTCACCAACTCTACGAGCTTCTCCCCGTACAACAGTCAATGGGAGAGACAAATCCCTAATAACTATCCTGGGTTTCCTAGTTATCTCCCAAATCCTCATAATACATACACCCTAATCAACTACTAAACATTAATCAAATACCTCTTGGCCACTACTACTTAATTCTGTAAACAGATTATAAAAATATGGTCAATAAGAACACATCTCATAAAATACTATCACGTACTCTAAAATACATAGTTAAGAAACAAGAAATGTATTTTAGCCAAGACGGTAAAAAATAAGAATCCTGGCAAACGTCTAATCAGTATAGGATGCCGCCGTAGTATAGCCCGGTCAAGTATGCGGGCCTTTCGAGCTCTATCGAAGAAAGCCCGTGACCCGGGTTCAAATCCCGGCGGCGGCATACTCTTTTACTAAATACACATTTATCTCGGTAGCCCGGAATTATGTGGATATTATAGAAAATATGTAGTTACTTAACCCTGAAGTATTTACGTATAATGTATAATAGTAGCGCAACAATAGATTGTGGAGGTAAATTCGTTGGCACTTCTTTAACCCAAATACCTTCACCATATTGAAGTTCTTGTCTTGTAAAATCTGTATCGCCACCATTTACTACTATAGCTATACTACTGTCCCCACTTACATTAGAGAGTTCTTCAATGTTAATAGAGCGTCCTCTGGGAGTCAATAGATAGAGTTTCTCAACTTTAACTATTTCAACAAGGTCTTGTATTTCGGGTAAAACAATAAGTGGTTTACCCAATTTATAGGCAAGCTTATGTGCTTCAGGAACACCTATTTGTGCAGCAGCTCCAATAGGTTTTATAATGACTGGTGTAGCATCATTGAATGCATAAACTGTCTTAATGAAATCAAGTAATCTCTGTACACTACTAACACTATATAAGGCTATAACAAACTTCATTACACTACACCTCTATCAAGTGCTTCTACAACACTATAGGCTATAGCTTTAGCGAGAGGCACAGGCACAGCTTCACCTACTTGATTATATTGTTCATCGCGTCCACCAAGAAATATAAATGTATCGGGAAACCCCATTAGCCTAGCTTGTTCTCTAACAGTAAGTAGTCTATTATAAAATGGGTGAATAAAGCGTGAACTCCCTTGAACAGTAGGAGCTATTCTATCTGGGTGCAACCTTATGTAGTTGGGTAGTCTCCTCTTAGCTCCTTCATAGTATATCAATGCTTCGCCCCATCGAAGCCTTGAAATCCTCTTAACCTTCCTATGACTCAACGGAGTATATTCGTGGTTAGGCGGATAAGAAGAACCTGGTTCAGGAAGCCCCTTTAAAGCTTCTCTAACACTTACTTTCCTAGATGATTTAGGAGGAACTATCTTTATATTTGAAATAAATACTCTAATCCTATGGCTTGGAGTCCCATAATCTTCAGCCCTAAGTATATTGAAATATACTTCTCTATAACCTGCTTTCTTAAATTCACGTAGTAATACATGTTTTAATCCATTATCCATTATGGCGGGGACGTTCTCCATAACAAAAACCCGAGGCTTTAGATCACTAACTATTCTTATAAAGTGAAGAGTTAGCTGTCCTGCAGGATCTTTATAGAGTCTATCAAGAGGCTCTTTCTCTCTACGCGGATTAGCTCCAGTAAAAGGCTCGCAGGGAGGACTACCAATAACTACATCTATATCGTCGCCTACAAGATCTCCTATAAGAGAGCCGTTAACCTCCTTTATATCTTCAACTAATACGAGAGATTCAGGGAAATTAGCTTTATACGAAAGTGCTGCAGCCCTTAAATTATCTATAGCTAGTACATGGCGAAATCTATTGCTCAGTTTAAAACCCATAGAAAAGCCTCCAGCTCCAGAAAATAGATCAACTAGTGTATAGAAGGGCTTCATATGCTATAATGCACCAATACTTTTTAGAAATTCTTCTATTTCACTAATTTTTTTATCCAAAAACTTAACAGCTAACGCGCCATCATACTCCTCTAGAATACTCCCACATCGAGGGCATATGAAATCATTCTCTAAAGCTTCTTCAAAAGTAAAACGTAAATGGTCAACAGGACAATAGTACATTCCAGGCTGCATTTCATATTCTCTCCTAATCTTTAACTTCTCTAAAGCCTTCTTCAACCTATTTATGAAAATACTCTCGATATTCTCTGTATCAATATACCATCCCTGTCTACTCTTATCACGGCTAGCAACTCTTCTAAACGATATAATTCCTTGTTCAGCAAGTATTTGAAGAATCTTTCTAATTTCATTGGATTTCAGATCTAGTTTTTTGCCAATAATCTCCTCTGGAACAATCCCTCCTTGATCTATTATAAAGTTTAGTATAAGCCTTGCTTTTTTACCGTAGCCTGGCTGATACATATCAAGCATACTCTCTACTAAACTCATGACTTGATTCAATGCTTCAATAGTCTCTTTCTTCAGCTTCGGCAAACTTCTTCACCTTTTTACCTCTAGGCGAGGGCTCAATTACTATTTTTGCATTCGGAAATGTTAAATATAGCTCTCTACCTTTATAGTATCTATCCAAGAATATAGCTAAAGCAGCTACTTCAGAATGAGGCTGATTACCTATAGCTACATTGTAATCAGCTTCTTCATAGTAGAAAGGCGGGACTTTCTCTGCACCGACAATAACTAGTATATCTTTACTAGAATCCCTTATTTCATCTATTACTTCATCTACTATTATACCATACATAGTTAAATGAACAACTAAGCCGCCTCTACGTTTCCAATTAATAACATATTTGCGTGAATCAACTCCTTGTTCTAAAACCATATTGCCGCCCCAAGTTTTAAGCACTTTGCGAAGCGAAGTAATTACTTTATCATCATAGATATCGCCTAAAACAAATCCATGGGCACCGAAAGCTCTAGCAACTAAACCTACATGAGTAGTTATTCTCTTATCTCTCTCAGGCCTATGCCCGATCCTCAACACATATATTTTAGCCAATATATCACCTTAACCACTTACTCATGGCTCATGAACAAAAATAAATACCTAGATAAGCTAGAGTAAACATTAATTCAATGTGTGCCTAAATCTAAGTTATTAAAATGCTCTAGGATCCCTAAGTAATGTTTTTGTATTCATACAATAACTTGTATATAGTACTTAGTAATTTATCTACATTAGTACCTTTTACCGCTGATATAGCAATGACGTTATTCCCTATTTCTTCATCATACAATCTAAGTTTATCTATAATAGCTCCTATGTGTTTTTTATCTACTAAGTCAATTTTGTTT
>WAML01000150.1 GCA_015522345.1 Desulfurococcales archaeon | reverse complement strand
GTATAACGATTTCAATACACCGTCTTTATAAGACTGATTATAGCCAACATATTCTTTTACACTACTATTTATTGAAGGAAGAACTTTTTCTTCACCAGGCTCTATACGGTCTCCAAGACATTCATGCAACTCACCATACTCGAGAAAAGCTATATCATTAGCTACTAGTAATTCGGGAGCTATTTTTACAGAAAAACATCCACTCACTCTATAATTTGCTACAGGTTTCAAGAACTGCTTAATCATCTTCTTAACGAAGCATTTCAAATCTATTAAACTGTCTATTCTATCTACTTCACTTAGCTTCTTTATCAAAATCCTCAATTCCAAAGGCCAGGATTCCTTAGGCAATATTATTTCTTTTTCAATAAAGAAACCAATATTAGGTTCTACGATCTCCCTATGTGATCTAGAGTCTATGAACTCTATAAACTTAATTAGTATTTGAGCTACGTATTTGTCTATTTGAGGCGGAGCTTCTTTTCCATCATCTAAGTTGGTATGATAATTATGCTTTAATTCTTCATGTGTATGAAAAGTTATTGCTGGAATTCCATTTAATATGTAAGAGAAGCTATCGAATATAGGTTCATTTAAGCCTAGGCTCCTATACTCTATATTTCCTCTAACTAAGAACTCATTTACGAGCTTATGAATTAGGGGTGTATAAGATATACGTAGTGGCTTAGTTACTATTGAATCTATGTTTACATCTAATAATACATTATCTAGTTTACCTCTTATCCTAGCTTCTTCTAAATACTTTCTACTCCCCCAAATCCAGTACCAGCCACTATATCCTGGAGCACCACTTTCTTCAGCAGTAAATGATATCATTCTATAAGTATACCTAAGACTATTCTTACCCGCTAAATGCTTTAGTATATTAATGAGAGTTTCTACTCCAAGTCTATTATCTGAGAAACCACTAAACCAATGATCATGATGTGCTGTTATATGTACTTCATCTTCTACTTTTCCATATAGTAGTGCAGATATATTATAGCCTATGGAGTCGCGAACTAGTGATTTAACATATATCCTAGCCTCCCTCTTCATACTCTTAATTATCTTTAAGTAATCTTCTTTTCTAATACTCACAACAGGTATAGGCGGTGGAGACCCATATAGAAAAGGAAATCCATTTACTCCTGTTACAACTATTCTTCTATATCTACCTGGTAGTTCATCATACAAAATCACTCCTTTTACATGTAATGACAGTAGTTTATGGATAATAAAATATATATCGTCGGGGTCGTCTGTGTAAGGTATTACAACAATTTTGTCTCTAGGATTTTCTTGAAAAACAATATTATCGCCATAGTAGCTCCCAAATACAATTTTGGATGAAACATCGCTGGACAATGTATAAGGATTTGCATAACATTTAATCTTGTACTCGCCAACTTCTATAAAACAATCTATATCTCTCCAATACAGTACATTTACTGGAGCAACTATTATTTCATCAGCTCCAGCATCTTCCATAGCCTCCTTTATCTTTTCAACAACAATCTTCTCTTCTGGAGAACCAGTTATAATTTCTCTACTAAATGTTTCCTCAAATAGAATACTTGATGCCGCCATAACTATTCAGCCCATGTACTTGATGGTATTATTAATACCATGCTGAAACTCTTAATTAGCGGATATTAACTATCTTAGTAATTTAATTGTATAGGGGATAATATATTGAGTGATAAAATAGGTAATGAAAAAACACTATTGATTACACTAAATATTAAGGATCTCGAGAACTTCCTCTCTAAGATAGAAGAACTAGGGTATGCTATTGAAAGAGGAACACATACAATGCTTCTAGATAATAGTGAGATCGAGGAGATAAAGCTTTTAAAAGATAATAAAGTAAAGGCAATAGTAATAGCTCACTATATAACACATTACTATAAGGCAATAGTTGATGCTAATGAAAAGAAGGATGAAGAACTACTTAAATCATTACTGGAAGCTAAATATTCAGGAGAAAAATGGTATGCGCCTGTAAGTCCTGTAGCCATAATAACTAATGATGACGACATCGTTAATTTCCTCGAAAAATATAGTGATGATTACCCCTACCACTACATAAGGGAGTATGTTGAGATATATCGTAAAAAGAACCCTAATAGTTATAAAATGTTCAGTGGTCTACTAGCTAGTGTATTAGAGAAACTATTTATTGGAGAATAATATTGAACGACTTTATTTATCAGCAAGGAGAATATTCTTCATCCAAATAGTCTTGAGACCGTCGTTTCATCATCTAAATAATAATATGCTGAAGAATAACTAATATTTTTGTGTAACTGGAGTAAAATACACTATATTTCATTGGGAGAGAGCATGAGTAGTAAATTAACTGAATTATTTCTAATGACGAGGCCCCCTAATTCATTTATGACAGGTATATCCGTGCTACTAACATATATAATGGTAAACAATTACAGAGTCTCAGACTATATAACATTATTTATAGGTTTCGTTACAGGCTACTTAGTATCAGCTACGGCGATGTTGATAAACGATGTAGTAGATATTAAAGTAGATAAAATCAATAAACCTTGGAAACCTCTTCCCCGCGGAGTGTTTAGCTCAGGCTTCATTATACGTATAAGTCTTTCATTCATCATAATAAGCATTGCTATAAACATACTTGTATCAATTAGTGCTTTTATAACAGTAATAATATTTAGTTTCATAGCCTATATCTATAGTTTTTTAAGAAGATACTGGTGGAGCCATTTCTTAGTAAGTATATCTACTACAGCACCATTTATATACGGGTATGTATTAGCTGGAGCTCCACAGGATAAAGTATTGTTAATAACTTTGTTCTCTATAGTGGTTTTCTTAATTAATAGTGCTCGAGAATTCGTGAAAAGTATAGCTGATTATGAAGGAGATAGAAAAATAGGTTATTCAACTATAGCTACTAAATATGGAAAACGCTATGCAGCAATAATGTCAATGATATTTGGGGTAATAGGTTCTTTCATTGCTATCATAATAGGAGTTCTCGGAATAGCTAGCATATATTACTTGATATTATTGACTATAGCATCGATCTTATTCATACAAGCAAATTATAGAGTGCTTAATAAAACATCTAGAGATACATGTATTAAGGCTAAAAAACAGATGTTGATCGCTATGTTAATAGCAATTATAGGTTTTTCATTAGCAAGTCTATAGTATTTGTTTTACAAATTTCTTATATTCTACAATACTAGATGTTGCTAAAGGATCTATTTTCCTTAAACGAGCCAATCTAACACTCGTAAGTCCAAGTAATAGACTCCCATACATTATCTTCTCTAGTAAATTACTACCCTTCAACAATATTTCAATAACATTTATTCCTCTTTCTTCATATTGCTTCTTCATAAACATAAGCATGTTAAACCCTATTACATCGTCTTTATCTTCAATCATTAGTATAAACCAATTACTGGATGGTGGCTGTTCCCAACCAACTATATCATTGTGAGCCCATTCAGGCATTATCTCTATTTTGACGGGTATCTTACTATTTTCGTTAAATTCATTTTTACCACGTATAGCTAGTACTTCGTAGGGTGTGTGTACAGCAATAACCATGTTATTACCTTTTTCTATTTCTTCATAGATCATTTGAGAAATTTTATATGAATTATTTACGATTTCTTTCATTTCTTTTTCTAAGAAGCTCTTTAGTTTTATAACATCACTTTTAGAGATTAATTTAAAAGAATCGGTATCTAATGTAGCTAGTAAACTCAATAACATTTCTGGTAAAGCTGTGCGAGGAGCTATTCCTTCAGTTACTTTTATTACTGGTATACTTTTTTTCATAGCTTCTTCATAGAGAAAGCCATTGCTAGTAATTATTATTAACTTAGACTTTTTCTCTAAAGCCACCTTATAGGATCTAATGGTTTCTAAAGTATTCCCACTATAGCTTATAATGTACACTAGATCATTTTTGCCAATGAAATTTGGTAGCTTATAGTGTTTTATAG